>JBEPVH010000351.1:0-3020 GCA_041691115.1 bacterium
GGCGGCCGTAGCCGAGCAGGATGCTGACGGCGTGGAGCAGGAAGGCGATGCGCTCGGGCACGGTCTTGCCGGGTCGGTCCTGTGAGGGATCCGGCGAGGCGGCATGGGGCGGGTCGAGTGCGTCACTTTTCATGGCAGTGTGTCTAACAAATACGGGAATGGGGAGGCAAGGTTTATTTTCCGCAGCGTCGGTTACGCGGACGGAAGAACAGGAGCCGGTTATCTGTATTGCTAAGCTGAAAAACCGCGCGCGCCGCGAAGATTTTGTCCAGCCAGCGAAACCGCCAGCACCTGGCTGCCTGTTTGGCAACTGGCAGTCAGCCAGCAGGCGAACGAAATCGTGGGATGCCATCCCGAATGTACGAACCTTCTCCCCCGACGCAGGGGGAAGGCGGGGAGGTGGATCACGAGTATCGCGGCACCCCTTCCCCACCCCCGGACAAGTCCGGGGGCAAGCCCCTCCCCCGCATAGTGCGGGGAGGGAGTTTGTGTGACGCCGGCGGTGCCGTTCTGCGTTCACCCGACTAGCGGGAGGCAACACCCCGCGTTTGGTTGCGGCCAACGGCTGCGCAGCGCGACGCTCGATTTAATCTGACGGAGCGGTGTCTGTTTTCGGCTCGATCAGGACCGTGACATAGTGAGCCGGTGGCTGGTCGCGCCCCGGCCGTCGGAGGGCGCCATCATGACCAGGGACCAGACCAACCAACCGGTCAGTCGGTGGTCCACTCGACCGCCTTTCCCATCCAGCATTGACACAGCAAACGTCCACGGGCATCCGTCCGCCATGCATCGCGCCACCCGCATCGCAGCCCGCCGACGCCGCCGTCTCTCGACGGGGGCAAAGGGTCTGCGCACGCGCTAACCAAGCCGGTTCGCGCACAGATCACGAAGGCCTCCGTCGGTAGCGACGGGGGCCTTCGTGCGTTTGGGATGCCTGTCGCTCCACTTCACCAGTAACCAGGAGCACAGCATGACCACCTCAAGTAGTTTCGCCTCAGTCATGGACATCACGCGCCGCCCGCCGATCGTCTTCACCGGCGGAGAGGGTTCGTGGCTCACCGATAGCGACGGCCGCACCTATCTCGACTTCATCCAGGGCTGGGCGGTGAATACCCTTGGCCATTCGCCGCGTGTGATCCAGGACGCGCTGACCGAGCAGGCCGCCCGTCTGATCAACTGCAGCCCCGCCTTCTACAACGACCAGCAGATCCGCCTGTCGGACCTGCTCACGCACCACAGCGGCCTGCATCAGGTGTTTCTCGCCAATAGCGGCGCCGAGGCCAACGAGGGCGCCATCAAGCTCGCCCGCAAGTGGGGCACGCGGCATCGCGACGGCGCCTACGAGATCATCACGATGGATCACGGCTTCCATGGCCGCACGCTCGCCACGATGGCGGCGTCGGGCAAGCCGCAATGGGAGCAGCTCTACGCCCCCGCCGTGGCCGGTTTCGTCAAGGTGCCGCTGAACGATCTCGCCGCGGTGGCGGCAGCAATCACGCCGCGCACGGTGGCGGTGATGCTTGAGCCGATCCAAGGCGAGGCAGGCGTGTTCGTGGCCGACGATGCGTTCCTGCGCGGCCTTCGCCAGTTGACGCGGGAACACGGACTGCTGTTGATCCTCGACGAGATCCAGACCGGCATCGGCCGCACCGGCCGCCTGTTCGGGTTCGAGCACGCCGGCGTGACGCCCGACATCATGACCCTGGCAAAGGGACTCGGTGGCGGCGTGCCGCTGGCCGCGCTGCTGGCGCATCAGGACGTGTGTTGCTTCGAATACGGCGACCAGGGCGGCACCTTCTGCGGCAACCCGATCATGGCCGCCGTGGGCTGCGCGGTAATGCAGGCGGTTACGGCGCCAGGCTTCCTCGCACGCGTGACGCAGGCGGGCGAGCACCTCGCGGAGGGCCTGCGCGTGCTATCCCGCCGGCATGGCTTCGGTGAGGTGCGAGGTCGCGGGCTGCTGCTGGCGCTCGACCTTCGGCGCGACATCTCGGTGGATGTGGCCGACCGGGCACTGGCGCACGGTCTGCTGGTGAATGCGCCGCGGCCGGACTCGCTGCGGTTCATGCCGGCACTGACGGTGACCAACGATGAAATCAACCGGATGATCGACATCCTCGACGGCGTGCTGACCGAGGTAACGGCGGGTTAGCCGCGGTCAGCGGTGCCAATCACCAGCGAGCGGGGACGCACCCTCAGAACCGGTCCACTCCCCTCAACACGCCGCTTCGGCCTTCTGGCCAGGTCCGCCCGGGCTTGGCCAGATCGCGCCGAAGCATGTTAATACTTGGCCCCATGGAGCTAATGCAGAATGTCGAGGCCGTCGCGAGGAAACAGGGTTCGCGGGCAAAACTCAGCGTGTTCGTCATTTCTTTTAATCGAAAGGCACTCATCAGCGGGTGTCTTGCGCCGCTGGCGTTTGCCGATGAACTGATCGTCATCGACAAGTCCTCGACCGACGGCACGGCCGAGATCGCCACTCAATACGCCCATCGCGTCATCTCGGTACCGTGGTCCCCCACGGTCGAGGATACGCGCGGCTTCGCTCTGTCCCAATGTACGCACGACTGGATACTTGCCCTGGATGACGACGAATGCCTGAGCGAGGAGGCGGTCAACTTCATCGAGCAGGAACTGCTGGCGCCGCGCGCCGACATATACGGGATTGCCCAGCGGCATTACATCCTGGGTACGCATGATGAGCGGGCCTATTACTGGCCCGAATTCCAGCCGCGTCTGTTCCGGCGCGGCGCCGTGGACTTCGTTCCGACTGTCCATGGCGGGTATGTCTTCCATTCCGCGTGCCGCTATGACGTGCCGCCGGATGAGGGCGTGTGTGTCCATCACCTGTCGCACGGCGATGTGACGGAATGGGTCGAGAAGACCAATCGCTACACATCGATGCCGGACCGCCTGCGCGTCGATCGCACTTGCGATGACCTGGTCACTTTCGCGCACGAGCGGATCGATTTCTGGCACCGGCAAACCCGCGACCCGACACCCGGTGACTATCCCAACGC
>JBEPVH010000352.1:0-3017 GCA_041691115.1 bacterium
ACCAGGGATTGATCACGATGATCACCTCGTCGTCGACGTTCTCCAGCAGTGCCTTGCCGTTGATTTGCAGAACCGACAGTTGCTGCCAGTCGGGGTTGCGCAGCAGCGCCTCGCGCATGATGTCGGGCCGGGTGAAGACGGGCAGCATCACCTTCTCGACGCCCGAGGGATCGTCGATGGTGAAGTGCAGAAGGTCGGATTCGGTGCCATGACCCGGCACTGAGGTGTCTCCGGCGGGATGCCCCAGGGCGTAGACGTCCGTCTTGTTGAACTGGTCCCTGACCGTCGACACAGCGTCGTTGGTGTCGCCGCGGAGGGCAATGAGGACTTCTAGGGGCTGCATGGGATCTGGGGACCTCCTGGAGCGGTCGGCTCGTCCGGTGGGCGCAGCATAGTGAATGAGTGCCCAAATCGGGGCCGCTTGGGGACGGGCGATGCCGCCTCGCTGCTATACAGGCGGCGTGGCCACGAAAAAGAAGCCTGACGATCCCAATCTGGCGCGCAATCGCCAGGTCACCCACGAGTACTCGATCCTCGAGGTATTCGAGGCCGGGATCGCGCTCACCGGGACCGAGGTCAAGGCGCTCCGCGAGGGTCGGACGACCATGCGTGAGGGCTACGTCCGAGTGGAGCGGGGTGAGGCATGGCTCATCCAGGTGAACATCGCCGAGTACGCCCATGGCAACCGCGGCAACCATGAGCCGCAGCGGCGCCGCCGTCTGCTATTGCATCGTCGTGAAATCGAATACTTGGATGCCAAGGTGCGTCAGGATGGCCTGACGTTGGTACCCATCCGGATGTACACGAGAAACAACCGCATCAAACTGGAGATCGGTGTGGCCCGAGGTAAGAAACTCTGGGACAAGCGTCAGGACCTGGCCAAGAAGGACGCGCAGCGCGACGTCGACAGAGCCATGGCACGGACGGACCGCTCATGACCACGACCACCGATCTGCGCGCCGAGGCGGAGAAGATTCTCATCGGCAACACGGTCACCGAGAACGGCAGGACGTACACGATTCCGACGCACGGTCTCTATCCGCATCAGTGGAACTGGGATTCCGCGATCTGCGCCGCCGGCTGGATGCACATCGATGTCGAACGCGCCTGGCGCGAACTGGAGACGCTTCTCGCATCCCAGGACAAAGACGGCATGGTGCCGCACATCGCCTTCAATCCCGATGCCGGGACGTACCAGCCCGGCCCGGAGTGGTGGGGCAATCGTGTTGGTGGCGACGGCCGCAAGATTTCCTGCATCAGCCAGCCACCTGTTGCGGCCATCACGCTGCGACTCCTGTTCGACCTCACCAAGGACATCAAGCGCGCGACGCGGCTGATCGAACCCCTGCAGCGCTGGCACGACTGGTGGCTCAACACTCGGGACCCCGAGGGACGCGGTGAGCCCGTCATCGTGCATCCCTGGGAAACCGGACGCGACAACTCCGTCGAGTGGGACGACGCACTCGACAGGGCGCCCGTCTCGACAACCGAGTTCGAGCGTGTCGACACAGGATTCGTTGCTGCTGAGCAGCGGCCCACCAAGAAGCACTACGCCACGTACATCGGCTTGATCGAACAGTTCAAGACGATGGGTTACGAACAGCGCCGCATGGCGCAGGCGTCCGGCTTCCGCGTCAACGATCCCGGTGTCTCGTCCATCCTCGCCGCGGCCTGTTACGACCTCGGTGATGTCGCCGCAAAGTGCGGGAATCCCGGCGCCGCTGAACGGGCAAAGGCACAGTCCGAGACGATCGCCGACGCGCTCGATGATCGCCGCGATTCCGACGGCCGTGTCTGGACTGAGAACCTCATGAACGACCAGACAATCAAGCGCTACACAGTGGGACTGGGCATCCAACTCATACAGCCGGTCCTCGATGATCCCGTCGTCACCACCCTTATGGCGGATGTTCTTACAGGACCTGTGGCGTCGCGCTGGGGCGTCGCCTCGACGTCCCCTGAGGATCCCGCGTTCGAGCCCGTCAACTACTGGCGCGGTCCGGTCTGGGCCTCGGCGTCATGGCTTGTTGTGCAGGGCATGCTGCGCCATGGCAAGACGGGCGAGGCACGGGAGCTGAGTAACCGCATCCTCGCAGCGGTCACCACCGGCGGATTCAACGAGTACCACGAGCCGACGACGGGGGAGGGCATCGGCGGCGGCGCTTTCTCCTGGACGGCTGCGGTGACGCTCGACCTGCTGGCGCGTTTCGAGAACGAATGATCACCTTCGGCGAGTCGGAAATCGCCGGCCGCGGCGTCTTCGCCACATCGGACATCGCCACCGGGGCCGTCATCGAGACGTGCCCCGTGCTGGTGCTGCCTCCGGACGACGTCGCTCGAATCGACGAGACGCTGATCTACGAGTACTACTTCGCCTGGCCGGACGGACGTGCCGGGCTGGCACTCGGGTACGGCTCGCTCTACAACCACTCGGACGAACCGAATGCGCGCTATCTCAAGGATGCGGACGCGCAGACGGTCGTCATCACGGCGATCCGCGATATCGCCGCCGGTGAGGAGATCACGTTCTCCTATTCGGGTCAGCCGCCCCAGGAAACCCTGACGCCTGTCACATGAACCTCACTCCCGGTGAACTCGGCAATCTGTGCCGGGGTCGCCGTGGTCATGAAGGCAGAGAGTGCCTTCTCGAGGTTCTGCTTGGCCTCTTCCGCCGTTGTGCCCTGGGTTGAAATATCCATTCCGGGGCACGAGGCGATGTAGCCGTCCGATTCGCGAGAGATAACTGCAACGACGTGTGTGGAACTCTCCATGCGCCGAGTATCGCCCAGGATTTCGGATTGCGCACACGTTCGCGGCGTTTCAGGCGCCGAGGATGGCCTCGATGCCGCGCACATCTCCATCTTCGTCGGCCATCACGCTGATGTCGCCGAATCCGTGGGCGGTGAGGTCATCACGCAGCAGTTCGGCCTGGTCGCCACCCAGTTCCAGGAGCAGGGCGCCGCCGGGGCGCAGGAAACGGGGGCTGGCGGCGACGACGCGGCGCAGCAGGCCTGTGC
>JBEPVH010000353.1:0-2973 GCA_041691115.1 bacterium
GGATGAACGCCGCACCCAGTTGAGTTCGTCGTCACCCTGCAGGTTGATGGCAATGAGGCCGTTACGGCGCACAGCCGAGTACGCGGCCGCAGGAGTCTTCTTGATCTGGCCGAGCTTGGTGGCCATCACCAAGTACTCGTCGTCTCCGAAGTTCTCCATGTCGATGAGGGCCGTGACCTTCTCGCCCTGGTCGACCTCGATGAGGTTGATGACGGGAATGCCCTTGGCCTGGCGCTTGACGTCGGGGATCTCGTGGGTGCGCAGCTTGAAGACGCGGCCACGGTTGGTGAAGAAGAGCATGTCCGAGTGCGTCGACGCCGTCGTCGAGTGCTCGATGTAATCCTCGTCGGTGGAACGACGCGCGCCGAGCACGCCCTTGCCGCCGCGATGCTGCATGCGGTAGGCGTCAAGCGGCAGACGCTTGGCGTAGCCGCGGTGCGTCAGCGTGACGAACACCTGCTCCTTGGGGATCAGATCCTCTTCGTTGAGCTCGACCTCACCCAGGTTGATCTGCGTGCGCCGCGGATCGGCGTACTTCTTGCGCAGGCCCTCGACCTCGTCCTTGACGATGACGTCGACCTTCTTCTTGTCAGCGAGGATGCCTTCGAGAATGGCGATCTGCTTGATCACCTCCTCGTACTCCTCGCGGATCTTGCCGGCCTCGAGCCGCGTGAGGCGGCCGAGACGCAGGTCGACGATTGCCTTGGACTGCTTGTCCGAAAGCTCGAAGCGCTTCTCCAAGCCCTTCTGAGCCGTGTTCTCGTCGGGGGCACCGCGGATGATGGCGATGACCTCGTCGATGTGGTCGAGGCACTTCGCCAGACCTTCGAGGATGTGGGCGCGATCCTTGGCCTTCTTGAGCTCGAACTTCGTCCGCTTGGTGACGATGCTGCGGCGGTAGTCGATGTACTGCTCAAGGAATCCCTTGAGGCCGAGAATCTGCGGCCTGCCATCGACCAGCGCCAGCATGATGGCGCCGAACGTCGACTGCAACGGCGTGTGCTTGAAGAGGTTGTTGAGGACTGTGTGCGGCCGCGCGTTCGACTTCAGCTCGATGACGATGCGGGTCGCCTCCTTGCGTCCCGATTCGTCGCGCAGGTCGGAAATGCCGTCGAGCTTCTTGTCGTTGACAAGGTCGGCGATGTTGGCGATGAGGCGAGCCTTATTCACCTGGTACGGCAGTTCATGGACGATGATCTGCTCACGGCCCGACTTGGATTCCTCGAAGTCGACTTGGGCGCGCATGACGATGCGTCCGTGCCCGGTGCCGTAGACCTGGGCGATGTCCTTGCCGTAGATGATGCCGCCGGTGGGGAAGTCAGGGCCCTTGATGATCTTGGTGAGATCCTCTGTCGTGGCCTCGGGCTCCTCGATGAGCTTGATGATGCCGCTGCAGACCTCGCCGAGATTGTGCGGCGGAATGTTGGTGGCCATACCGACGGCGATGCCCGATGCGCCGTTGACCAAAAGGTTGGGCAGCATCGCCGGCAGGACCGTCGGCTCTTCGGTGGTATTGGAATAGTTGGGCGCGAAGGTGACGGTGTTCTTGTCGATGTCTTCGAGCAGTTCCATCGCGATGCGCGTCATGCGCGCCTCGGTGTACCGGTAGGCGGCCGCGGGGTCGCCGTCTACGGAACCGAAGTTGCCCTGGCCATCGATGAGCGGATAGCGCATCACCCACGGCTGGGCCAGGCGCACCATCGTGTCGTACACCGACTGGTCGCCGTGGGGGTGGTACTTACCGAGGACCTCGCCGACGATGGCGGCGCACTTGGAGAATCCCGATCCCGCTGTGATGCCGGCGTCGTGCATCGCGTAGAGGATGCGGCGCTGCACCGGCTTGAGGCCGTCGCGCACGTCGGGCAGGGCGCGGCTGATGATCACGCTCATCGCGTAGTCCATGTAGGACGTGCGCATCTCCTGCTCGAGGTCGACGGGCTGGATGTTGCCGATGTTGAAGATGGACACGATGCTCCCTATGCGCGCGGCGCTGGCTGGCGGCGCTTGCCTGGTGCGGATGTTGTTGTGACAGCCTGGACGCCTGCGAGTTCACGTGCGATGACCCCGGAAACGTCCTGCTGGACTGCCTGGCGGGCGACGCGGACGGCGTTCTTGATGGCCAGGGCATCGGATCGCCCGTGAGCGATGACAACCTCGCCGTCAACACCGAGAAGCAGGGCGCCACCCTGGTTGCGGTAATCGAATGAGTCGCGGATGGCGTGCAGTTTCGACTTCAGCAGCAGGCCACCCACCTTGCCGGTGGCCGAGCTCATCGCCTGCTCCTTCATGAGCGCGAAGAGGAACTCGCCGACACCCTCGGCAGTCTTGAGAACGAGGTTGCCGGTGAAGCCGTCGGTCACTGCAACGTCAACGGTTCCGGCGAAGAGTTCCTTGCCCTCGATGTTGCCGTGGAAGTTGATGTTCGCTGCTTCAAGCAGGGGATATGCCTCTTGAATCAACTGCGAACCCTTGCCGGGTTCCTCGCCGTTGGAAAGCAGCCCGACGCGCGGATTCTCGACGCCCAGCATCAGCCGGGTGAAGACAGTACCCATGACACCGAACTGGGCCAGCCACTCGGGCTTGCAATCGGTGTTGGCGCCGGAGTCGATGACGTAGGTCTGGCCGCTGCGCGTCGGGAACAGGGTCCCGATGGCCGGCCGGGCCACCCCGTCGACGCGCTTGACGGCGAGAAGGGCTGCAGCGAGCGTCGCTCCGGAGTTGCCCGCCGACACGGCGGCACTCGCCTCGCCGGAGGCGACAAGGGCACACGCTCTGACGATCGACGAGTCCTTCTTGCTGCGCACGGCGGCGGCGGGATGCTCGCCCATGCCGACAACCTCGGTGGCGTCGACGACTCTGACGTGGGCTCGAGCTGCCGATTCGGCGCCCTCAACCCTGCGGAGTTCGCGCTCGACGACATCGCCGCGGCCGACGAGGATGATGTCGCAGCCGTATTCAAGGGCGGCCTGCAGG
>JBEPVH010000354.1:0-2957 GCA_041691115.1 bacterium
AGTTCATCGGCGTCGACAGTCTCCACCTCGAGCAGCCGGGCTGCCAGAGCATCGCGGGCTGCGCGCCGGGCGGTGAGCACGGTTCGGGCGCGTTCGTAGGCCTCTTCGAGAAGACGCTCGATCTCGAGATCGACAGACGACGCCATTTCCTCTGACCAGTAGCGCGGCTCACCCGGTTCGCCCGGAAGGAAGGCGCGAAGGCCCAGAGGCGACATACCCAGTTGCATGACCATCTGCATGGCGATGCGCGTTGCCTTCTCGATGTCGTCGGCGGCGCCTGAGGTGATCTCGTCGACGCCGAACACGATTTCCTCAGCCATCCGGCCGCCCAGCAGTCCTGCCAGACGATCCGTGAGCTGATTGCGCGACGACAGGACGTGGTCGCGGTCGGGGAGTTGCATGGTCCAGCCGAGCGCGCGGCCGCGACTCACGATGCTGACCTTGTGCACGGGATCGGCATGGGTGAGCACGTGACCCACCAGCGCATGACCCATCTCGTGGTACGCCACCACGCGGCGCTCCTCGGGGGAGAGCAGCGAGTTGGCACGTTCGGGGCCTGCCATGACGCGCATGCAGGCGCCTTCGACGTCGGACATGGTGATGACGGTGTGCTCGTGGCGGGCCGCCAGGATGGCAGCCTCGTTGACGACATTGGCAAGGTCGGCGCCGGAGAATCCGGGCGTCTGCTTGGCGACGACGGCGAGATCGACATCGGTGGCGAACGGCTTGTTGCGGCCGTGCACCTCAAGGATCTGCTTGCGTCCGATGATGTCGGGAAGATCGACCATCACCTGGCGGTCGAAGCGTCCGGGCCGCAGCAGCGCGGGATCAAGGACGTCGGCGCGGTTGGTGGCGGCGATGACGATGACACGCGACGAGGTGTCGATTCCGTCCATCTCCACGAGAAGCTGATTCAGCGTCTGCTCGCGCTCCTCGTTGCCGTGGCCGGCAACCTGGCTGCGGCGCTTGCCCAGCGCGTCGATTTCGTCGATGAAGATGATGGCCGGCGAACGCTCGCGAGCCTGTTCGAACAGGTCGCGGACTCGCGAAGCACCGACGCCGACGAACATCTCAACGAATTCCGATCCTGATGCCGAGATGAAGGGCACCGATGCCTCTCCGGCAACGGCGCGCGCCAGAAGTGTCTTACCGGTGCCCGGAGGGCCGGACAGGATCACACCCTTGGGAGTGCGCGCACCCAGCGCCTCGAAGCGCTCGGGATGCTTGAGGATCTCAACTATTTCGGAAAGTTCGAGGCGGGCCTCGTCGCCACCGGCGAAGTCGGCGAAGGTCACGCCTGTCATCTCGGCGTTCACTTCTTTGGCGCGGCTCTTGCGCAGACCCATACCCGGAGCTCCGCCCTTGCGCAGGAAGCGCCAGAGCAACACCAACAGAAGCACAGGGATCAGCACCTGAACCAGTTGCACGATGACCGTGCCCGCTGACTGCCCGACGTCTGTCTTGTAATTTGTGAAAGGACCTTCCTTGTCGAAGAGCTGCTGCACCGTCACCGACGAAGCGATCGGTGTGTAGTACTGATGCCCGTCCTGTGTCCACCAGAACACGCCCGTGTCCGACAACGTCGCCGCATGGTCGGTATTGGTGTTGTCAATCCGATCCTGCGCGGCACCCGTGTTAGTCGCCGTGTTGTGGATCGCGGCAGCTAGCTGGCCGCGCTCCCTGACCGGCAGGGTGCCTTTGAACGCGACGAAGACGGCGAAGGCGGAGACGACCGCCATGCCGATAAGGGCGGAAATGAGGAGATGTCGTTTGCTCACCCCCGAGATTGTCGAGGCGCCCAGGCTGATCTCTGACGCTCGTCACGCAGCCGTCGCCGGACCGGGACCCGACCGGCAAGGAATCGGCCCGTCAGGCCGTCGGAGAGGGCTCGGGAACCCCGACCTGCCAGACGTAGCCGCCGCCAGCGGTGGTGATGGAGACAGTGATGACCCCAGTCCTGCCCCCGGCGTCGGTGAAGTGGCAGGTGATCGTGTTGCCCGGGGTCGAGGGCACGACCCTGTCGCCGTCGCAGGTCACCGTGGCTGCCGAACCCGAGGGCAGGGCGGCGTATTGGGTGGCAATGGTCGCTTCGACGGCATCGAGAGCGATGTGGCCAGGAGGCGCCGGGGTGAAGCTGGGCGCAGCACTCGCCGATGGCGATTCAGTGAGGTCGAAGGTGGGCTCGGCACTTGCCGTCGCCGCTCCAGATGAGCCTGGCTGAGTTGCTGTCGGGGAGGCCACCTTGTCGCAGCCGCCGAGCGCCAGCGCCAGGACCACGAGAGCCGCGGCGCGTGTGAACACCATGGCGAGGCAGGGTAGCAAGTCGGCACCGCTACAACCGAGGATCGACGGGCTCGGATTCCATGGCCAAGACGCCGAAGACGCACTCGTGAACCCGGTACAGCCCTTCGTTGCGGACGAAACGCTCCAGTGCCTCGATACCCAGCGCAAACTCCCGTAGTGCAAGTGACCGCTTGAGGCCCAGCGACCGCTCGCGAAGGCGCGACAGATTCGCCGGGAGCGTGTACTCGGGTCCGTAGATGATCCGAAGGTATTCGGGTCCGCGGCACTTGACGGCCGGCTGGACGAGGCCGCGTTTGCCGCGCGCAACAAAGTCCAGTGGTTTGATCACCATGCCCTCGCCGCCACGCCCGGTGAGTTCCTCCCACCACGCAACGCCTGCCGCCTCGCTCGCCGGATCCGCGAGATCGACCAGCGTGTGTGCGGTGGCCATCACCACCGGATCATCGGCGCCAACCATCCGGGAGAGCGTGGCCATGTGCCAGGTGTGCGGCTTGTCGACGTGGACATGACCCTCGCTCGCGAGCACGTGAAATGGCGCGATCCGAAGCTGGTCCGTCGACGTCACCTCCCAGCAGTAGTGGCGGTACGCGTTGCGGTAGCCCTCGATCGTCGCTCCGCGCGCCTGCGTCCTCGCGGCAAGATCTCCGAGATCT
>JBEPVH010000355.1:0-2954 GCA_041691115.1 bacterium
CGCCCAAGAAGCGAAAGGCGGGTGATCCGCCGGTCCGGCGCCTCCCGGCAGCGGATCGGAAACGCCGCCGCCCCCGGGTGACCCCAACGCGACCTCACAGGATCCGTCGGATGACGACACGGGTCCCGTGATCACAGCGCCACATCCGCCCACGCCGCCCCGGACCATGGACCCGACACCGGCGACGCCGGCTCCGACTGAGCACCATCACGATCCGCCGGCTCCCGTGGACACCGGACACACCAACATCGCACCCACGGACATGCACACCATTGCTCCGGGGATCCTCGGTGAGGACAGCAAGCTGCACATCCCGCAAGGAGTGCCGTCGCTCGGCTATGACGGCGCCACGGTCAGTACCCCGACGGTGGTTGACGGGAAGTTCGTCATCAACATCGTCAAGCAGGGTGGCGATTCGTCGGAGCCGCTGACCGCGACCATCGCAATCACCGCACAGAACGGCAATGCCGTGGTGGACGTCGGTACCAACTCGATGTTCGTCCCCGACGGCGAAGTCACCAAGTACTTCCAGACTCAGCTCGACGCTATGACCGGTGGCCGGCCCGTCGAGAACGTCGTCATCGACAACACGGGTCTGCACATCACCTACAAGAAGTAGGCAGCCACGAGCCTGCTAGAAGTAGTGGGCGTCGACCATGATGAGGCCGCCTGAGAAGGGCACGTTGGAAAGCTTCACGCGGTAGATGACCGAGGCCGGCGGACAGATCTTGGTCGTTGTTCCGGGCGGCAGTGCGGGGCCGTCGGGGATCCCCGTGGCTGTGTACGCGGTGGCGTCGTGGTTGGCCACAAGAACGCATTCACCGGGGCGCACACGAGTCCATTCAGGGACGAACTTGCCGTTGTTGACAACGACCTCCACGCCCGCGGCCCTCTCTGAGTCGCTGCGAAGATCCGCAGCTGTTGACCACGGCTGCTGCCACAGCGCCATCGCCGCCACGCAGATTGCGAGAAATGCCGGTGCGACAAAGCGCGACATCTCGTCGACACCGCGGGTGAAGGTGTCAGCCTTGCGCACGATCAGGCCGAGCGGCGTGCCATAAACGAGGTGGGCCCCGAGTGCGAGCGCGATGAGATCCCAATGGCCCGCCAATCCGTACACCTGGGTGTACGGCGTAATCAGGGTGCTGGCTTCTAGTGCGACTCCCCAGAGCGGCCCCCACCACCACCTCCGACCCAGCGCCACCATCGAGTACGCAACGCCGAAGCCGACGCCGTCCGAGAAGTGCGCACTCCATGCGGCGAACTCAGTGAGGTGGGATGAGTGATTCGCGTTGAGCATGAGCATGCCGAACGAATCGATGGGGGTGAACAGGCGCAGCCCGGTGACAACAAAGGGGATGCGGACGACGTCGTAGGCCATCGTCGCCAGAATCCCGCCGACCGCTCCAGAGATGAACGCCGTGCGCAATGCGGGATGGCGGCGCAGGTGCCCGGGCCAGGCGGCGATCACTGCCAGCAACAGCATGCCGGGCGTCGCCACGAGCAGCCAGTACGCCGTGTAGGAGCCGATGCCGTACATCCAGGCAAGCAGCGGAACCACGGGGGTGAGACCGAGCAGTGCGCAGAGGGCCCGCCAACGGCCGTCGCCGGTGAGGGCGGTGGGCGGAGCGGCCTCGGACATCGGCGAGGACAATAACAAGCTATCGTTCGCCGGATGACTGCTGCGTCCGCCACGTCGATCGCTGAGTTCCGCGAAGCCGCGGAAGGCTACACCGCGCTGATCGAGCAGAAGGATCTCGCCGGAGATGATCTGATCATTTTTCTCGAGGCACATCTCGGCCGCCTCTACGCGGCGGCGGTGTCGCTACCGATGGTCCGCCCCGATCACAGCGACGACGATGCCGTCGGCGGTGGGTTCCACGCCGCTGCCATGGAAGCCTTGGAAGGCCGGCTCGCGTTCCATCGGTATTGGGCGTCGTCGGGCGCGTCCCTGGAGGAGATTCCGGCGGCGCCGCCAACGGTGTCGATGTTCGCCGACGACCTGTCCGATATCTATGCAGATCTGAGGGTGGGCCTTGATCTCGTCGCCCATGCCGGCGGCGCCATCCCCGACGACGCCGTTTGGCATTGGTCATTTGCATTTCGTCGCCACTGGGGGCGCCACGCGCTCAATGCTCTTTCCGCCATTCATACGTGGCGGTTCGGCTCGTAGGTCTAGACCGGGACGGCGATGCCGCCATCCACGAAGGTGACCTCGTTGGTGTGCACAGACGTGGTGCGCCCACCCGGTGTCAGGATGCCGGCGAGATTCAGCGGATCGGTGGCGTTGACAAGGATCGTTTCGCCGTCGCGTTCTGTTCGGCGGATGCGCCTGAGGCCCTCAACTGCTTCGGCGAGTCCGTATTGCTCGCCGATGAATCCGGCGACAAAGCGGCCGCCGCGCACGGTGCCGCGTGCCTCCATGCGGCGCAGCGCACGAATGACGTCGCGCCAGGGAACAGCCACGGACTCGCGGGCCACGAGGTCTCGGAAGACGACGCCGTAGCGAGCCAGCAACTGCTGCGCCACACGCTCGCCCAGTTCCTCCGTCGACAACTCGGCACGCATCGAACGCAGCAGAGACCAGCGTCCCGGAGCCAGAGGTCCGCGAGCGGCGAATCGCTCGGAGCGGGTGCGTCGGGCACGGCGCATGATCTGGCGCAGGGCGCCGAAGCCGTCGCCGTGCACAAGTCCGCGAGACACCAGATCCCACAGGGCGTCCTCGACCTCCGACGGCAGACGCCTGCTGACATGCACAAGATCGTCGAGGAACAGAGCACCCTCACTGCGAAGTGCGGCGAGCACCGCGGCAGAGGCACCGGCGGGTGGTTCCTGCGGCGTCGCGCCGCCACGCGCCGCCTGCAACAGCCACGGCAGGTCGCTGCGCAATGTCAGGGAGCCGGGGGTTGCTCGTGTCGCCGACGACCTCTTCAAGGGGTCGGCGCCGTGCAATG
>JBEPVH010000356.1:0-2952 GCA_041691115.1 bacterium
GTTCGCACCTCAGAAGGGTGCGAATGAGCGTCAGGTGGCCCACCTGGAAGAGGGACTTGTGCGATTTGCGGCAATCCTCGAACAGGCCATCGAGATGCCCGGCCTCGCGGGGGCTCGCGGCATGGGAGCGGCCGGCGGTAGCGCTTTCGGCCTTGCCATCCTCGGCGCCGACATCGTTCCCGGTGCAGCGTTGGTCTGCGATCGCACAAGACTCGACGACGTCCTCGCCGGCGCCGACCTGGTGATCACCGGCGAAGGCCGGCTCGACGCGCAGACGGCACGCGGCAAGGCCCCGGCAGAGGTGGCGTGGCGATCGGCGATACGAGGCATCCGCTGCGTCGCTATCGCGGGAGCGGTTGAAGATCCCCTGCCCGACCTCTTCAGCGAAGCATTGGCACTTGGTACCGCTCCCGACGATATCCCGGGCGCCTTGCGACGTCTCGAAGAGCTTGCCGAGCAACTCGTCTCGTCATCACCCGCGCGCTGACTCGGCACGCCCGTACCATCCAGCGATGCCCCAGCGCCTTTCCGTCCTTCTCGGCCACACACTCCGTGAGGCTCCGGCGGACGCCGAGGTGCGCTCTCATCAGTTGCTCCTGCGCGGTCGTTTCATTGAGCCGCTGGCTGCAGGAATCTTCAGCTACCTGCCACTGGGTCTGAGGGCTCTGCGCAACATCGAGGCCATCCTGCGTGACGAGATGAATGCCATCGGGGGCCAGGAAATCTCCATGCCGGTGGTTCATCCAGCGTCGTTGTGGCAGCGCACGGGCCGCTGGTACGCGATCGACGCCGAGCTCGCCCGATTCAAGGATCGCGGCGACCGCGACATGGTGCTGGCGATGACTCACGAGGAGGTCGTCTCCGCGATGGCTGTCTCGGAGATCACCTCATATCGCGACGTGCCCAAGCTCGTCTACCAGATCCAAACGAAGTTCCGCGATGATCCGCGCCCGAGGGCGGGTCTGATTCGTGGCCGCGAGTTCACGATGAAGGACTCGTATTCGTTTGACGCCGGCGTCGAGGGTTTGCAGGTTCAGTACGCCGCGCATCACGACGCCTATCTGCGCATCTTTGCGCGCTGCGGATTGGATGCCATTCTGTCAGTCGACTCGGACAGCGGAATGATGGGCGGCAACGCAGCGCGCGAGTACATGTTTCTGTCGCCGATCGGCGAAGACACCTTGTGCATCTGCGATGCGTGCGGGCACGCGGCTAACCGGCAGGTCGCAACGACGGGGATTACAGCGGACGATCCCTCGCCGCAGCTTGAGATGTCCGACGTGGCGACGCCGGACGCACGCACCATCGCCGACCTGTGCGCGTTTCTCGGGATCGAACCGCAGCAGACAGCCAAGGCAGTGATGCTGATGGCACCGGATTCCGCCGAGGCCCCGGGCAAACTCGTGCTGGCTCTGGTTCGAGGCGATGCCGAGGTGTCCCAGACAAAGCTGACCAACGCTGTCGCTGCGGGCACGCTCCGCCCCGCACAGGACGACGAGATCCGCAGCCGCGGAGTTGTTCCCGGGTTTGCCTCGCCCATCGGTGCCGACCGGCAACGCACGATCGTTGTGGTGGATGCAGTTCTGGCGACCACCAGCAACGTTGTCTCCGGTGCCAACCGCGAGGACACCCACCTGCGTAACGTCAACGTAGGCAGGGACTTCACGGCGGACATCACTGCCGACATCGCCGAAGCCACCGCGGGTGACCCCTGCCCCAACTGTCAAGCCCCTCTGCGCCTCGAGCGCGGCGTTGAAGTCGGCAACATCTTCCAACTCGGCACCAAGTACTCAGAAGCCTTCGACGCCAGCTTCACTGACGCGCAGGGCGTGCGGGCACCTCTGGTGATGGGTTCATACGGCATCGGCGTCACGCGCCTCTTGGCCTGCATCGCTGAAGCGCACAACGACGAACGCGGTCTCTGCTGGCCGGCCTCGATCGCGCCCTACCCCGTTCATGTTGTTCGCATCAGGGGATCAGCAGGCGCCGCCGTCGACGCCATGGCGGAGACGCTGATAGCCGAGCTTGAGGCGGCAGGGCTCCCCTGCCTCGACGATGATCGGGACGTCTCACCCGGCGTCAAATTCGCCGACGCCGACCTCCTCGGCATGCCCGTGCGCGTCGCCGTCTCAGCACGGCACATCGAGGCGGGTGAGGTCGAAGTCAAACCCCGCCGTGGTGACGCGCGAACGGTCGCAGCGGGATCAGCGCTGGCGACGATTCAAGGGATTCTGACGGGCGCTTAGCGGCGTCTCTTCGGGGCTCCGAAGAGCGCTCCCAGTACGCCTCGGATGGCGGCCTGGCCCTGGCGAGATACCGCGATCTTGGCACCAGCGCTGACGATGCTGCCCACGTCGACACCCTGTGTTGCACGACCGCCGCCTGCGGGCTGTGCCACCGGCTCGGGAGCCGCGGCGACAGGTTGCACCGCCGCATCGTGCGCAGCCTGGATACGCGCGGCAATCATTTCCTTGGCACTGTCGCGATCAACCGCCTGCGAGTACTTGGCAGTGAGCGGCGAAGCGGCGATGTGCTGTTGCAGTGCCGTGGGATCCATCGCTGCCATCAGCGAGTCCGGTGGAATGAGGACTGTCCAGGCCAACGGCGTTGGTGTTCCTCGCGGCGTCAGTACCGTGACGAATGCCTCACCAATGCCAAGTCCCTGCAGCGACTGCTCTACGTCGTAATCCTTGGATATCGGGAAGGTGCGCACTGCCTTCTTGATGGCATCGGCATCTTGCGGCGTGAACGCGCGCAAGGCGTGCTGGACGCGGTTACCGAGTTGCGCCAGAACCTTAGGGGCAACATCCGACGGCGACTGGGTGACAAGGTAAATGCCGACACCCTTGGAACGGATGAGGCGGGCCACCAGTTCAATTTCGTCGAGCAACGCACCAGAGGCGTTGTCGAAAAGAAGGTGGGCCTCGTCGAAGAAGAAGGCCAGCTTTGGCT
>JBEPVH010000357.1:0-2951 GCA_041691115.1 bacterium
CGTCAGATCCAACTCGTGCGCCTGCTCGAGGATCGACAAACAGTCGTCGAGGCGGCGCAGTCTGATGCGCCGTTCGTCGCTGCCAGGGTCAGGGATCATGCCGCCACCGTAGCGCAACTGGGACTGCTGTGGCACCTTCCCTGTTGGACATCTCGTGACACCTGAGCAACGGTGTGTTACACACCCCAAGGTCAGACGGCCGCGGGAGCCCTGCCGCGTCGTGGAGTCGCCGCCTTGCGTGCCGGAACCGCCTTGGTTTTCGGCGCGGGCTTGGCGGCGCCCCGCCGGGCAGTCAGCAGCGGCTTGAGGTATTCGCCCGTCGCCGAACGCTTGGCAGCAACGATCTCCTCGGGCGTCCCCGAGGCGACGATCTCGCCGCCACCGTCGCCGCCGCCCGGGCCGAGATCGAGGATGTGATCGGCAGTCTTGAGGACGTCGAGGTTGTGCTCGATGACGATGACGGTGTTGCCGGCGTCGACAAGGCGGTGCAGCACCACCAGCAACTTCTCGACATCGGCGAAGTGCAGACCCGTCGTCGGCTCATCGAGGATGTAGACGGTGGTACCGGTGTCGCGCCGCGACAACTCCAGTGACAGCTTGATGCGCTGCGCCTCACCACCCGACAACTGTGTCGCCGGCTGGCCCAGACGGATGTAGCCGAGACCGACATCTTGCAGCGTGTTCATGCGGCGGCGAATGCGCGGCTGATTCTCAAAGAGGACTGCAGCTTCGTCGACTGTCATCGCCAGGACGTCGGCGATGGAGTGGCCGCGGAACTTCACCTCCAGCGCCTCACGGTTGTAGCGCTTGCCCTTGCACACCTCGCATGTGACGTAGATGTCGGGCAGGAAGTGCATCTCGATCTTGATGACACCGTCGCCGGAGCAGGCCTCGCAGCGACCACCCGAAACATTGAAGGAGAAACGTCCCGGCTTGTAGCCGCGCACCTTGGCCTCGGGCAACTTCGCAAAGAGATCGCGGATGTCGGTGAAGACGCCGACGTACGTCGCGGGGTTGCTTCGCGGTGTGCGTCCGATGGGCGATTGATCGACATCGATCACCTTGTCGATGTGCTTGAGGCCCTCGATCTTGGCGTGCTTACCGGGACGCTGCTTGGCGCGGTAGAGGTGCTGGGCGAGTTTGCGATAGAGGATGTCGTTGACGAGAGTCGACTTACCCGAGCCGGAGACACCGGCAACGCAGGTGAACGTTCCCAGCGGGAACGAGGCATCGACGTTCTTGAGGTTGTTGGCCGCCGCGCCCCGAATGACGAGTGCCGCACCGGTGCCTTTGCGGCGTTCCGCGGGAACGGGAATCTCGCGTTCACGGCGCAGGAACTGGGCGGTCACCGAGTCCTTGACGGCGAGAACCTCGTCGAGAGTTCCGGCGGCGACCACATGACCACCGTGTTCACCGGCACCGGGACCGATGTCGACAATGTAGTCGGCGGCACGAATGGTGTCCTCGTCGTGTTCGACGACGATGAGCGTGTTGCCGATGTCGCGCAGGGCCGTGAGCGTCGTGATGAGCTTGTGGTTGTCGCGTTGATGCAGACCGATCGATGGCTCATCAAGGATGTAGAGGACGCCCATCAGCTTGGAGCCGATCTGTGTTGCCAGGCGGATGCGCTGAGCCTCGCCCCCGGACAGCGTGGCGGCGCCACGGTCGATGGTGAGGTAGCCGAGGCCGACGTCTTCGAGGAACCCGAGACGTTCGCTGATCTCTTTGATGACCTGCTTGGCGATCGTCTGCTCGCGCTCCGACAGCGTCAGCGTACCGATCCGCTTGAGAGCGGATGTCACCGAGGAGCCGCAGAAATCCATGATCGACATGCCGTCGACCTTGACGCCGAGGTAGACGGGCTTGAGCCTGCCGCCCTCACAGTCGGGACAGGGGCGCTGCATCATGAGACGCTCGATGTCCTGCTTGACCCAGTCGGAGTCGGTGTCACGGTAGCGGCGCTCAAGGTTGGGGATGACACCCTCGTAGTGCGCATCGAACGACCGCGTATCGCCGCGATGCGTCACATAGCGCATGCGCACCGTGTCTTCCTTGGGCAGACCGTACAGAAGGACGCGCTGCTCCTTGGCGCTCAACTGCTCCCACGGGATGGTCTGCGAGATTTTGAAGCGCTTGCACACGGCACCAAGGATGTCGATGACCCAGCGCTGACTCGGCCCCTTGCCGTAGCCGGACACAGCACCTTCTTTGATGCTCAGGGTGGGATCGGGGACGACGGCGTCGGGATCCACCTCCATGCGCATACCCAGCCCCATGCACGTCGTGCAGGCACCATGCGGCGAGTTGAATGAGAAGTTGCGTGGCGCCGGTTCCTCCATGGAGATGCCGCAGTACACGCAGGCGAAGTCCTCACTGAAGAGCATCTCGTCGAGGCCATCCTTCTCATCGGCGGGAATGAGGAGGATGAGTCCGTCGGACAGCCGCGCTGCCTGCTCCAGCGAGTCGGTAAGTCGTGAACCGAGGTCGGGAGCGATGACGATGCGGTCAACGACGATTTCGATGTCGTGCTTGAACTTCTTGTCGAGAGTGATCGTCTCCGACAACTCCACCATCTCACCGTCGACGCGAGCCCTGACGAATCCCTTGCGCCGCGCCTCGTCGAGCACCTCGCGATGTTCGCCCTTGCGCCCCTGGACCATGGGCGCTGAGACCGACAGGCGCGTGCCCGCCTTCAACGCCAGCACCTGATCGGCTATCTGATCGATCGACTGCTTGGCGATCTCGCGGCCACAGTTGGGGCAGTGCGGATGCCCGATGCGCGCCCACATGAGGCGCAGGTAGTCATAGATCTCGGTGACGGTTCCGACCGTCGACCGCGGATTCTTGTTGGTGCCCTTCTGGTCGATCGAGATGGCAGGCGACAGCCCCTCGATGTGATCGACGTCGGGCTTTTCCATCTGTCCCAGGAATTGCCGTGCGTACGCTGACAG
>JBEPVH010000358.1:0-2927 GCA_041691115.1 bacterium
GGTGGTCGAGCAGCTGGCGGCCAGGGACATCATCGCCGGCGTGCCGTTCTCGCGCCTGGCGCCCGGGGCGGGGATGGACGAGGTGCTGCTGCTGGCCGCCACCGAAACCACGACCGATGGCGACATCGAGGCCCTGGCTGCCGGGCTGAAGGGAGTGCTGGCATGAGCGGAGTTGTTTGCCTGGAGGCCCGCCGATGACCATGCAGACCGTGCCCACGGCCGCGAAGCCCACGGCGATGAGCAGCTTCTGGGTGCGGGCGTAGTCCAAGCGGAAGAGCTGCTTGTGGATGTTGTCGTAGAAGGAGTTCTCCACCGGCGCAGCCCACACCAGGGCGATGTTGGCCAGGAGGAAGAACGCCAGGGCCACCAGATGCCATGACGCAGCCGTCAGGACCACGCCGTTGCGGGGCTTTGAGGTGACGTAGAACGAGACCATCGAGACGATGACGAGGAAGGCAAACCCGTTGAACAGGAGGAAACCGAGCGCCGACGAGATGATCTGGTCGTTGGTCATGCCTGAGAAGAGGTTCATCGGCCGGGGATGATAAACGCCCGGGGAACGGGCGGCGACGCGCCCCGGCCTGAGGCCGTCATCATCGGGCGACGCCCGGCACCGCCCCTTCCCGCGTAACCACGCGGAGCGGCGCCAGCTTCTGGACTGCGAATGACCTCGCTGCTGCAGCCTGTGACGAACTCCTCCCCCGACGCTACCCGCCACACCCGCCACGCGACGATGGCCGGCGTTGGTGTGTACCTGCCCGAGGGTCTGCTGACCAACGCCGATCTCGAGGTGATGGTTGAGACGTCGGACACCTGGATCATGGAGCGCACCGGAATCCGAACCCGCCACCGGGCAGGTTCCGGCGAGACAGCGGCCATGATGGGAGTGAAGGCGGCGCGCCGTGCCATGCAGATGGCAGGCGTGGACACGGTGGGGGCGATCATCTGCGCCACCTGCTCGCCCGACACGCTAATGCCGGCCGCTGCGTGCTTCATCCAGCGCGAGCTGGGACTCGTCGGCATGCCCTGTTTCGATCTCAATGCCGCCTGCTCGGGCTACGTGTTCGGCCTCAACGTGGCCAACTCACTCATCCAGACCGGGTCGATCGACTCGGCCCTGGTGATCGCGTCTGAGGCCATGACCTCTCTGGTCGACTTCACCGACAGGACCACCTGCGTCCTCTTCGGCGATGGTGCCGGCGCCGCCGTTCTCAAGGCGACCGACGCCCCCGGCATCCGCGCCACGCGCTGGGGAGCCGATGCCTCGCGCGCCGACATCATCTACATCGGCCCCAAGCAGGACAACGAGGATTCCGTCGATGCCCTGCGTATGCGCGGCTCGAATACGTTCCGCCTGGCTGTCGACCGCATGGTGGCCATGGGCGAGGAACTCGCCGCCGCCGCCGGCTGGAAGGTCTCGGAAGTGGACTTCTTCATCCCCCACCAGGCCAACCAGCGAATCATCGAGGCGGTCGGCAAGCGCCTCGGCGTCGGCCTCGACAAGGTGATCATCAACGTCTCCGAAGTGGGCAATACCTCGGCAGCCTCGATCCCGCTCGCTCTCGGCGACGCCCATCTCTCGGGCCGCCTCAAGCGCGGCGACAAGGTCGTCTGCATCGCGTTCGGTGCCGGAGCCACGTGGGGCGGCGTCGCAATGGAGTGGCAGCTCGATCCTCCAGCGGCCACCCGATGACAGAACGGCGCATCCTTACCCCCATGATCAGGCGGCGCACCCCGCTTCGTTCGCTTCCGGCTCCGGGCCCTCGCCTCGAACCCGTGGTCCACGCCGGGACTGTCGTCTGCAAAGGCTGCAGCCGCCGATTTGTGGCCGAACGGTTTGAGAAGGCGCTCCGCGTCTGCTCCCATTGCGGCCACCACGGCATCGTCTCGGCGCCGACCCGTGCCGCCCAGCTGGCTGACCCGGGCACGCTCCAGATCGCCGATTTCAGCGATATCAGCGACCGCGACCCGTTGCACTTCAACGACGGCGTCGCCTACCCACAGCGCGTCGCCGACGCCCGCGCCAAGACAGGTCTGCGCGAGACGTTCGCCGTCGGCCGCTGCAACATCGGTGGCCTGCCCATCGTTGTTGCCTGCATGGACTTCGGATTCCTCGGCGGTTCACTGGGCTCGGCGGCGGGTGAATGCTTTGCCCGGGCTTGTGAAATCGCCGTCGCCGAAAGGCGCCCGTTGGTCGCCGTCTGCACATCGGGCGGAGCCCGGATGCAGGAGGGAATCGCCTCACTGGCGCAGATGGCGCGCTGCTCGCAGGGTGTGTCGTCGGTTGCTGCAGCGGGCCTGCCCTACATCACCATCCTTGCCGACCCCTGCTTCGGCGGTGTCACCGCCTCATTTGCAGTACAGGCCGATGTCATCCTCGCGGAGCCACGGGCCCGCATCGGATTCGCCGGTGGCCGCGTCATCGAACAGGCGACGCACGACAAGCTACCCGACGGATTCCAAACGGCGGAATTCCTTTTGACGCACGGCATGGTTGACTGCGTCATAACGCGCGCCGAACTGCGCGACACCGTGACGCGCCTGCTGACCGCATTCACCACGGCGCGCAACGCATGAGCGACCCGACAACCGATACCGCCGAGCGCGAACGCGTCGCCTTCGCTGCTGTCGAGCTGGCACGGCATCCGGACCGCCCACGCACGCTGCAGGTGATCGCCGGAGCCTTCAGCGAGTGGACCGAATTGCGCGGCGATCGCCTCTTCGGGGACGATCGTGCAATCGTCGGTGGCCCCGCGGTTCTCACTGCCCCTGACGGCACGCGGCATCCGGTGATGCTCATCGGACAGGAGAAGGGAACCGACGCAACGACGCGGGCTGAGCACAACTTTGGCATGCCGCATCCCGAGGGCTACCGTAAGGCGATGCGCCTCATGCGTCAGGCCGAGAAGTTCGGTATGCCGGTGATC
>JBEPVH010000359.1:0-2922 GCA_041691115.1 bacterium
GTGTTTGGTCGTCAACGGGGAAGAGCGACGCGGTGGCGCCGTATTCCGGTGCCATGTTCGAGATGGTGGCGCGGTCGGCCGCCGTCATTGAGGAGAGACCGGCGCCGCAGAACTCGACAAACTTGTTGACGACGCCATGGGCGCGCAACATTTGAGTGAGCGTCAGAACCAGGTCGGTGGCTGTCGTACCGGCGGGCAACGAGTTCGAGAACTTGACGCCGACGACAACAGGTGACAGCAGGAAGAGCGGCTGACCGAGCATCACTGCCTCGGCCTCGATGCCGCCGACGCCCCAGCCGAGGACGCCGATGCCGTTGACCATCGTCGTGTGCGAATCGGTGCCGACGAGCGTGTCAGGCAGCGCCACCTTGCCGTCGGCGACGTCGCGCACCTGGACGACGCGCGCCAGGTATTCCAGGTTGACCTGGTGCACGATGCCCATGCCCGGCGGAACCACGCGGAAGCCGTTGAACGCCTGCTGTGCCCAGCGCAGTAGGACGTAGCGCTCGTGGTTGCGCTCGTACTCCCGCTCGATGTTGCTGGCGTACGCAGCGTTGGTGCCGAATGCATCCACTTGAACCGAGTGATCCACAACCAAGTCGACAGGCACCAAAGGATCGATGCGCTTGGCGTCGCCACCGGCGCGGGCCATCGCCGAGCGCATGGCGGCAAGGTCGACGACCGCGGGAACGCCCGTGAAGTCCTGCAGAAGGACCCGCGACGGCATGAACGCGCGCTCCTTGTCCTCTGTGACATTGGAACCGTCCCAGCGGGCCAGGGCTTCAACGTCGTCAGGCGACGTCCACAGTTCGCCCTGATGACGCAGGACATTCTCCAGAAGAATCTTCACTGTCATGGGCAGCCGGGAGATACCCGGGTAGCCCGCAGCCTCGAGCCGCGCCAGCGAGAAATAGTCGATGCCGGTCGTCAATTGTGCCCGCGCACCGAAGGAATCGCTCGCCGCCATATCAATCTCCCGCCGAACTCGTGGCTACCGCGCCGCGATCTTGCCACCGCCGGGAGAGGACACGCAGCGGACGCCGTCGCCGACAGCGGCTAGACTGGCCCGCTGTGAGTGACGGCGACGGCGCGCCCAGCGTCAACGCTGCGATCGAGGCTGTCAGCGACAAGATTCGCCGCCTTGAGGCCGACCTCTTCACGCTGCGCCGCCAGGATCCCACCGATCCCGCCATTGAGCGCAGTTCGGCTCAGATCGCCGCCCTGGTCAAGGAACGAGCCAAGCTCATGGCGCGGCGTGATGACCAGGAAGAGGACAGCGTTGCCCCGGCCCCGCCATCGTCTGGGGGGCGATTCGAACGAATTGCCGCGGCGCTGACGTCGGCAATGGGGGTGTTCATCATCCTGGCGTGCGTCGCCGCGGGCACGCTCACCGGTCTGCCCGCCAACCGGGTGGCCGTGTCGCCGGTGCCGTCGCCGGTGACGCTGATTCATGTGCCGCCGCCCACCACGGTGCATACGGCGAGCGACGGTGGCGTCTACCGCAATCCCGATCGCTCGGTTCACGACATCGCGGGATCACCCCACCTTCTCAGCACGCAGTGCCTCAACGACGCGAATCTGACGTGCACTCTGACGTTCTCGGTGCCTCCGGAGACGTGGCAGAAACGACAGGGTGCCGGAGCGTTCGCCATCGGCCTGCTGTTCGACAACGGTGCTCAGGCCGCAACGATCTCGTTTCCGGCAGGTGGTGCGGCGCCGCAGGCAGTACCCGATGGTGGCGGTCAGGTGTCGGCAACGGTCAGCGCCGGCGTCGTGCAACTGACCGACGATCGCAAGGCGACGACGTACGCAGTCGAGGTCATCACCCAAGCCACGGCGGCAGCACCCCAGGTGCGATCCGACATAGGCCTCTCCATCGATAACAAGACGACGCTGACGATTGACGTCGCCGCTGCCGACAGCGAGGTTGCGGCGATAGCGCCCGCGGCTGCCGCGTCAGGGAATGGCGGTGGCGTTGTCGGCGGCATCGTTGCCGGGCTGCTGGGTGTCGTTGTGGTGAGTCTGCTTGCTCTGGTGCCCGGTTCGCGCATCCGGCGAAGCGCCCCGAGCACTGTGCGGGCCGGCATCCTCGTTGGCGCGGCCGCCCTGGCGGTTGCCATCGTCGTCGTGCTGTTGCCCCAGCGGGCCGGCGACGCGGTGGCAACGTCGCGCCTAACGCCGCACAACGGGCAGGAATGTTCCAAGTGTCCGGCGCGCGAGCGGATCGAGGCGGCGGGCCTGGTTCGCGACGGCGACAGCTACGCGGCCACTGTTCTTCTCGCCGAGGCTCCGTCGGGCGACACGTTGACGCTCGGTGTCGCGGGCAAGAACTCGATCATCACTCTGACCCAGACCGGATCGTCACCGGGGATATGGACGGCGACAACCCTTGTGCCTCATGACATTGCGGTACGGCGTGTCGGCGTCAGCGTCGACGGTCGCAGGGTGCTCATCACGTTCCCGGCCGATGGCCTCGACAACGCCCATGTCATCCTGGGTACGGGGAGCGGCGATCTGCTGCCCAGCGACGGGACCGTCGGAGTTGTGGCGCCGGTGGCGCAGGGCGTCACCGCCGCAGATGTGCTCATTGGCCTGGCAATACTCGGCGCGTTGGCCTGGGGCTACAGACGCCGTCTCCGCGAGGAGCTGACGACTGCAGCCGCGACTGTCGTCGTCCTGGGCTTGGCGCTTGCTGTTTACAGGCCGGTGTCGTCTCGTCTCGCCGAGTCCATGACATCGGGCACCGCAGCCGGCGCACTCGCCTATGGCGTTCTCATTGTTGGCATTACCGCAGTGATGGCGGTGGTCGCGCGGTGGCGGCGTCGCCGCAATGCCTCCGCGACGGTGGCGGCGGGACGAGTGGCACGGGCTGCCGCAGCCTTGGTCGCCGCACTGCGGGTTGGGCTGGCGGCAGCGATGGTC
>JBEPVH010000360.1:0-2919 GCA_041691115.1 bacterium
TGTCCAAGCCGCGCTTGTGCATCTTGCCCTTGAGGATGTCGATGATGGCGTTGAGCTGGAGATCCGAGGCCGTCGTGATGACGAGCGCTTCCTTCTCCTCCTCGATCTCAGCCAGCACACCCTTGAAGTCGTACCGCGAGCCGACCTCGCGCCGTGTCTGGTCGAGGGCGTTGGCGAGTTCCTGCTGGTCGTAGTCCGAGACGACGTCGAACGAGTAGTCCTGAGCCATGGTGCGGAGGATAGCGGCCTGGAAGCGCTGAGGGCTCCCGGCTAGCTCCCTATCGTCGGCGGCCCGCCGAAGGCATCGAGATGTCGCAGCAGCTTGCCGATGTCGCGCTGGGCGTCGGCAAGCTGGTCCGCGAGTTCTCCCGGGCTCCGGCCACCGGAGGCCCCGCGGGCAGTCCAGCGGGTACGGATGGCGAGGACCTCGGTCTCTTCCAGCTTGTCGTGGTTGTGCTCGTCGCTCACGTGTTCAGCCTACCTTGACGGGTCCACAGCTGGGTCACCTCTCCTCCTCCCCGAGATCGGCGAGCAGTTCATCCACCTGGATGACATCGAGGAGGACCTCACGCGACTTGGACCCCTCGTAGGGTCCGATGACGCGATGGTCGGCGAGCTGGTCCACCAGGCGGGCGGCGCGGGTGTAGCCGATGCCCAGCTTGCGCTGCAGCAGCGATGCAGCCGCCCTGCCCTCGGCAGCGACCACATGGGCAGCCTTGGCGAAGAGGGGGTCGCGCTTGCCGGCCTCGCGGGCCCAGGAATGCGTGGACTCGACCTGGAAGATCTCCTCCTGGTAGTCCGGCAATCCCTGAGCCTTCCAATGCCCGATGAGAGCGTCGAGCTCACGGTCCGATACGAAGGCTCCCTGGAGGCGCCGCGGCTTGCCCTCATCAATGGGCAGGTAGAGCATGTCGCCGCGGCCCAGGAGCTTCTCAGCCCCCATCTCGTCGAGGATGACGCGCGAGTCCACACCGGACGACACGGCAAAGGCGACGCGGCTGGGGATGTTGGCCTTGATGAGGCCGGTGATGATGTCCGCCGACGGACGCTGGGTGGCAACGATGAGATGGATACCCACGGCGCGTGCCAGCTGCGCGATACGGCAGATGAGGTCTTCGATCTCCCCCGCCGCGACCATCATCAGGTCGGCCAGCTCGTCGATAACGATGACCGTGTATGGAAGTGCAGCCAATCCGAGCGACGGCGCCCGCTCGTTGAACGCCGCAATGTTGCGCGCTCCGTGCGAGGCGAAGAGCTTGTATCGCTCCTCCATTTCTTTGACGGCCCAGCGCAATGACGCCACAGCAGCCTCGGGCTCCACGACAACAGGAACCAGAAGGTGGGGAATGTCGGCGTAGTTGTTCATCTCAACCCGCTTGGGGTCGATGAGGATGAGCTTGAGCTGCGCCGGTGTCGCCTGCAGCAGGAAACCCGCGAGCAGCGCATTGATACACACCGACTTACCGGAACCGGTGGAACCGGCGATGAGCATGTGCGGCATGCGCGTCAGATCACCGACGACGGGATGTCCGGAGACGTCGGCCCCCAATGCCACGGACAGACGCGAGCGTGTCTCGGTGAACGCGGGCGTTGCCACGACATCGCGGAGCGACACAAGCTGTGCCGCCTTGTTGGGGACCTCAATGCCAATGGCGCTCTTGCCGGCGATGAACGGCTGGATGCGAATCGGTGCCGCCAATGCCAGCGAGAGATCAGTTGTATAGCTGACGATCTTGCGCACCGGCACGCCGGCAGCAGGCTGCAACTCGTACTGCGTCACAGTCGGACCCGATGACGCACCGATGATGCGCGTTTCGATGCCGAATGACTTGAGCGTAGCCACGATCTTCTGCTTGGTCAGTTCGACCTCGGCAGCAAGGCGTTCACGCTTGCCGACGACGATGTCGAGCAGGTCCGTCGAGGGCAGGACCCAGACCTTCTCGACCTCCTCCTCCACCTTCTCCGGTGCATGCGCCAGGTCGATCTCGGGAATGGTGCCGAGACCCGGCTCCACAGCGACATTCTCGAATTCACGGGAAAACGCTTCGGGGATCGGCTCTTCGATCGGAGGCTCGTCGTCAACAAGCGACGAGAGGGGTGTCACCTCAGGAAACAGCGTTTCCTCGTCCATGACGGGAAGCACCTTGGACAGAACGGGCTTGGCAACCTTCTTGCCCTTGAGTTCCGCCTCGTCGCGGCGACGGCGTTCCTTGAGCAGTGGTTCGGCTCCGATGGCCGCCAACTGCGCCTCGCGCTCGCGCTGCGATACCCACCATGCATGCGCTGCGTTGGCGATGACAGCAACGCGCAGATCAATGGCGAGGACGAGTCCTATACATGTGAAGACGAGCAGCGCCATCGCGGCAGCGGCACCGCCGAGATGATGTTCGAAGAAGGACGACACACCCGAACCGACCGCTCCGGCTGAACCCGGCGTCAGCAGACCAAGCAATCCCATCAGCGCGAAGACGGAGAGCAGGCTTCCGCCCAGTGCTGCCATGCCACCCTTCCACTGACGCTGGCCGCACGTACGGCCGCCAGTGACCATCAATGCGATGGGCATCAGCCAGGCGCCGACACCCAGAGAACGGAAGAGTGCGTCGTGCAATCCCGACGTGATCGTGCCGCCATCCGGCAACGCCAGAGCGCACGCCAGCACGACACCAAGTCCGATGACACCGATACCGACAAGCTCGCGCCTCTGGTCCGGCGTAATGAGAGGAGTCGGCTTGGGCGGCGCAGCGCGGCGCGCACGCGTCGGCGGGCGGCGACGCGTGGTGTTGGTGCGCGGCGGAGCGGGACGCGACTTAACGGGGGCACGGCGTGCCATGTGCAGCCTCGTGAGTGACGTTGGGTAAATCGAGGGGCTGAACCTGAGATCGGGCCGATCGTATCAGCAATTCGAGCAGAAGACTTCGC
>JBEPVH010000361.1:0-2910 GCA_041691115.1 bacterium
AGCCATCGATGCCGCCAAGCTCGCTGCCGTCCTCGAGTACATGGGTTCGGCGAGCGCCACCGGTGTTGCTCCGGTCCAGCGCCGCTTCATGGGCGTCACCGCACCCTCGCCGGCGCGGCGCCCGTACCGCGCCATCGATGCCAGCGCACTGGCAGCAGATTTCGCCGCCGACCACCTCGCCACCGTGCGAGTCCGTATCGGTGATCCCCTGACCATGAACAACGCATCGCTAGCTGCTGTCGACCTGCCGCTGAGCGAGGCGCGACGCCTCGGCGCACATCTCGAGCGCCTGGTCCGCACCCTCAACGGCGGCACACCCGACAGGGGCATCGCCTCCTAGAGACGCGTCGCCCGGAACGCTTCCAGGCCCATGTATCCCGCTGTCCCTGCAACGCCGACAACGAACACGGCCACCACAGCCGAGACGCCACCGCTCATTCCCTGAGACGACGCCATGCGGTAGGCGACGACGCCGACGAACGAGAGGCCAGCAATCAGCGCGAGCGCCAATGCCATCCACGCGGCGCGGTCGGAAATCACATCAGCTCTCGTCAGCGCCCCAGGAATCGGGGTCACGCGGATCGCGCGGCGAGTCGTAGCGCGGCGACTCGTCGTCGGGGCGGCGCCGCGGCGGTCCCGGGGTCTCATAACCCGGCTGCACATCGCGCGTTCCGTAGGAATGGGCCGGGGGCTGCGCCTGAGGCGGAGTCTCCTCCGGCTCCTCGGTGTCCGTCATGGGTACGCGTTCAGCCACCGGCGGCGTGCAGCACCATGTCGGTGCCGAGTCCCGCGAGGAAGCCCACGAGCAAACCCACCATGGCGAGATCATGACGCCCGATCTTGCGGCCGACGTGCTGCAACTCACCGACGACGTAGAGAATCGCTCCCGCGGCAAGTCCGTAGAAGGCGATGGCAACGGCGACCGATTCGAATGAGTAGCCGAGCATCGCGCCCAGGAACGTCGGGCCACCACCGATGAGCCCGAGAAGCCCGAGGAATCCCCAGGACGGACGCTGCCCGATGAGAGGTCCCGTGATGCCGAAACCTTCGGTGATGTTGTGCAGACCGAAGCCGATCACCAGCAGTCCGAACAATTCGTAGGCACCTGCGTGCGATGACTGTCCGATGGCAAGGCCTTCAGAGAAGTTGTGGAGGCCAATACCGATGGCGATGAACAACGAAATGCGCTGTCCAGGATTCAGCGACGCCGTGAACCCGGCCGTCTCGCCACCAACGGCAAGCGCCCCCGGCCCATCCGACATGGCGGCGGTTGCGGCAGCCGGCCGCGGCTTGCGCATAAAGACCTTCTCGAAGGCGAGGAGACTCAGCACGCCGAAACCGAGGCCGATTGCCAGCAGGGTTCCATAGCCGGTCCCAACCAAGTAGTCCTTGGAATCCAGCGCGCCCTCAATCGGACCAACGGCTGCACTGATCACATCCCAGAAGATGAAGAGCAGAACGCCGACCGAGGCAGCATTCAGGAATGACATGCGCCCCGCACCAGGACGGCCGAGGCGAGCTATAGGAAGCCCCAGGAAGATGGTCAGGCCGGCCAGGGCGCCGAGCCCGACTGTCTGGAAGAAGGTCACTGAGGTAGCTCCCGCAGGGGTGGGTTTCAGGCCATCCCCCACTCTCCGGGATGCCGTCGCCGGATATTAGCTTAGCCTAAGCTAACTCCGCAGGTCACCCGGTTATCCCCCTGTTGATCGGCCTGTCGGGCGATCTGGGTACCCTGATCTCGTAATGCCCCCTATGACCGCCGTGATCGGCATCAACCAGATCGGCGATTCGCTGCGCGAGGCGTTCCTGATGTTCTGGGCCACGCTATGGCCCCTGGTCCTCGGTTTCGGCCTCTCGGGCGCCGTCCAGGCATTCGTCAGCAGTGATGACATGGAACGCGTCATGGGCGACCACAAAGCTCCGGCCGTGCTCCGCGCCACTGGCCTCGGCATGGTCTCCTCATCGTGTTCGTACGCCGCCTCGGCGATGGCCAAGTCGCTGTTCGCCAAGGGAGCCGACTTCGTCACCACGATGATCTTCATGGTGGCCTCGACCAATCTGGTCATCGAACTGGGAATCGTCCTTCTCGTCCTCATGGGATGGCAGTTCGCCGCCGCCGAATTCGTCGGCGGGCCTCTGATGATTTTCCTTCTCGCCCTGACAGGAGGCTGGGTCATCAGCCGTGGAGCGGCCACCGCAGCACGGGCGCGTCTCACCGGCGCAGCAACGCACAGCAACCACGACCACGCTGCCATGACTCAGGGCACAAGCAGTTTCAAGAACAAGGCCGGCTGGTCTGACGCGGCTCGCTACACGATGGCCGACCTCACCATGCTGCGCAAGGAACTTGTCTTCGGCTACGTCATCGCCGGATTTCTTGCAGTACTCGTGCCCGTCGAAGTGTGGAACGTCGTGTTCTTTCAGGGGCATGGCACGTGGACGACGATTGAGAATGCCGCCATCGGCCCCCTCATCGCCGTCGTGAGCTTCGTCTGCTCGGTGGGCAATGTCCCGCTCGCCGCAGCCCTGTGGCGCGGCGGCATCGGATTCGCCGGTGTGGTCAGCTTCATCTTTGCCGACCTCATCACCCTGCCCTTGCTGGTCATCTACCGCAAGTACTACGGGACCGCACTGACGCTGCGCATCTTCGTCTGGTTCTGGCTGGTGATGATCGTCGCCGCCCTCGGCACCGAGGCGATCTTCTCGGCCGTCGGTGCCATCCCCACGGTACGTCCCGTGGAGATCGTCAACTCCACCATCACCCTCGACTACACGACAGTGCTCAACATCGTGGCGCTGATCGGCTTCGCCGTCATCGTGGCCCTGTCGCGCTACCGCGGCGACGGCGCCGGAACCGGCTATGCCATCGACCCCATCTGCGGAATGCAAGTCCGAACCTGTCTCTTATAC
>JBEPVH010000362.1:0-2903 GCA_041691115.1 bacterium
CGTCAAGGGCGGTCACCGTGGCATCACCCTTGCCGTAGACCTTGACGACGTTGACTGTATGAGCCGCGGCGGGGCCGGATGCTGAATTCGCTGCGGTAGGCGTGGTCGTGGGCGTGGATTCCATGCGCCGGACAGCCTAGCAACCACCCGAGATGCGCCGCGGCGCCTGCGTGCTAGCGTCAAGGCTATGGCCATGACATCCGCCGCCCAGTCCGCGACCGGCGAAGGACGGCCGCAGAAGTTCAACGCTACGGGGCTGGGCAAGGACCTGGGCACCTGGGGGCGCCTGTTCTGGCGCTACCCCTCGCCGCGGATCATCGGGGCTGCCCTTCTGGCCTCGATCATCGCCCGAATCTTTGTCGGCGGCTGGTCTCTTATGGACATCGTCGCCGGCGGTGTTGTCATTGCTCTGCAACCGTTCACGGAATGGCTGCTGCACGTGATCGTCCTGCACTTCAAGCCGCGGCCTGTCGGACGCGTCACCGTCGACCTGTACATCGCCAAGAAACACCGCGCCCATCATGTTGACCCCAGCGACATCGGCCTCACATTCGTCCAGATACCTGCGCTGCTGGCGCTGATCGTTGTGTACTTCGTGGCGGTTGCTGCCGGCTATCGCGACTGGCATCTGGCCCTAACAGCATGCGTGTCGGGCTACAGCATGCTTCTCATCTACGAGTGGATGCATTACCTGATCCATTCGACGTACGTGCCCAAGTCGCGGATGTACAGGACCATCTACCGAGCGCACCGCCTGCACCACTTCAAGAATGAGCACTACTGGTTCGGCGTCACCAATCCGATCGGCGACATGGTGCTCCGCACCTACCCCGACAAGACCAAGGTGACGACATCGGAGACCGCCCGCACACTCGGTGTCGGCTGACTGTTAGCTCAGCAGGGTCCGAATACTAGTGAGGTTCGCGTGACATCTCAGGGCTTCTGACCCACCGAGGAACGGGCGGCGGGGAAGCGTGAAATGAATTCGGTCCTGCCGATCACATCGCTGAAGTCGCCGCGCACGTCGACGCGCAACACAGAGGCGAGCCGGGCGATCTCGGTGGGTGGGTAGTCATCGAGCCGAAGCCGCCCCAGGCGCTTGCCCTCAGTGGTGATCACGACGGCCCAACGCTGATGGAAGCCCAGCATCTGGGGCGGCACGAAGGTCGTGATGAAGGTGATGTTGCCGATGGCGTAGGCGGGCCACTCCTTGCGGACGCCAAATCGCGTGATGGTTCCCAGCGTTGTCGACGTGGCGTAGATGCATTCGAGCGTCAGATGCACGAACCTCAGGTACGCCAGGCCGAGGCCGAATGTCGCCACCACGGCTGCGAAGACGTAGGCATGCCGCCATACACAGAAACCCGCAGCAACCACGGCCAGGGCACCCCAGCCACTTGCCTCGTATTGCGCTGACGGCCTCGCATCGCGGGGCAGCGCCACAGCCGCCTCGAAGGGCACTCCGGGCGGACGGCGGACGGGGGGCATCGCCTCAGTGTCCCATGGTCCGGAGCCCAGCGAAAGGTGGAGTCCGGCGTCAGGAGCGGATGACGCGCACGGCGTCGGCGTCCATGGCTCCCTCGCCAAGGATCGCGATGCCACCAGAGGTCAGGGTGGTGTCGCTGCCGGTCACCGTGAGGCCACCCACTGAGCAGGAGAGCGCCGACCCCTTGACGGTCATCGTGAGCTTCTGCCATCCCGACGGCGTATACGGAGTGCTTGAGAGTTCGTTGTAGATCGACTCCTTCCACGTCGCCAGGACCAGTCTCCCCTGCCAGATCTTGCACATGTAGTACGACCCCGGCCCCTTCCAGCGAGCGCCGATGCCCGCCATCGTGCCGCCCGCGTCAACACGAACATTGACCGAGACTGTGTAGTTGGTCCACGTCGATGAGCCACCAGAGAGGCGCGCAATACCCGCCGTGCCGTTGTGCACGAAGTGATTGCCGCCATCAACATGCACACGCCATTCGGCGCCGTTGGCATTCCACCCTGACGGCGCCGTGTTGACGGCGTCCGACGTGAACTCATCAGCGTAGAGCACGACCGGAGGTGGCACCGGAGTTGGCGCGGGCGTTGGCTTGGCGGTGGGGCGTGGCGTCGGCGGTGCTGTGGGCGCTGCCGTTGCCGTCGCGTGGCCTGTGGGCTTGGGCGTGGGCGGATGTGTGGCGGGTGTCGGCGACGGTGTGATCGCAACCGGGCCTCCGGCGGTGCACCACGTTGCACCCGGGCACACACCTGCATCGGCGGACTTCTGCTGCAGCAGAGCTAGGTCGGCAAGAAGCCGCGGCTCGAGTGCCGATCCAGGCGCGATCTGTGCGCGTGCATCGCGCAGCAGATCTGCCACCTCGCTGAGATCGCTCTTGCCGATTCCCGCCTGGTGGAGACGATCCTCAGCGAAGCCGAGACGCTCCGCTGCGCTGTCGCCAGGCAGGGCGAGACTGACGTTCTCTCGTGCCAGGCGCACGCTGTGCAGCGGCGACGATGCGGGAGCTGTCCAGCCGGCAGCGACAACGAATGCGGATGCGCCGGCGAGAGCGGCGGGGATGAGGCGGCGGCCAAGGTTGCCCGTGATGCGGCGGCGCCACGGGCCGGGAGCTGCGCCTGCGGCGGCGATGACCGCCGCACGGGCACGCGCCTGGGCAGCCGGATCCATGGGCGACGACGACGCTTCCCGCCACTCGTCGAGGATCGGTTGCAGGTCGTCGGGTGTATCGCTCACGGCGCCTCCGTCCTGACGAGACGGCCGAGCGCAGCCAGAGCGCGGTGCTGCATCGACTTGACGGCTCCGAGCGGGCGGTGAGTGTCTTCGGCCACGCGCTCCAGGGAATGATCGAGAACGTAGCGGCGGACCAGGAGATCGCGCTGGTCCTCGGTCAGCGTTGCCATGGCCTCGTAAAGAC
>JBEPVH010000363.1:0-2898 GCA_041691115.1 bacterium
CGCCAATGCAGCCTGGCGCAGCGCCTCAGTGGCCTCGTCCCACTCCTCGACGGTACCGACAGCCTTCTCCGGCGGCCGCGTCGACAACTCGAGGTAGAAGTCCGAGAGACCGTAGTCACGGAGCAGATCGAGCACGAATTCAAGCAGCGACGCCAGCTCGGCAGGTGCCTGCTCCTTGGAGCAGTAGATGTGGGCGTCGTCCTGGGTCATACCGCGGACGCGAGTGAGGCCGTGCACCACTCCCGATTTCTCGTAACGGTAGACGCTGCCGAACTCGAACATGCGCAGCGGCAGTTCGCGGTACGAACGCTGCCGGCTCTTGAAGATGAGGCAGTGGAACGGGCAGTTCATCGGCTTGAGGTAGTACTTGGTACCGCCGTCAAGTTCCATCGGCGGGAACATGCCCTCGGCAAACCACTGCAGATGTCCGGAGGTCTGGAAGAGGTTCTCTTTCGTAATGTGGGGGGTGTTCACGAAGACGTAGCCGGCCTCTTCGTGACGGCGTCGCGAGTAGTCCTCCATGAGGCGCCGCACCATGCCGCCCTTGGGATGGAAGACAGCCAGCCCCGACCCGATTTCATCGGGGAACGAGAAGAGGTCGAGGTCGACACCGAGGCGGCGGTGATCGCGCTTGCGCGCCTCCTCGATGCGGTTGAGGTACTGATGCAGGTCGTCCTTGGTAAAGAAGACGGTGCCGTACAGCCGCTGCAACTGTTCGTTGCGCTCATCGCCGCGCCAGTAGACACCGGCAACGCGCAGCAGACGGAACGACTTCAGCCACCCGGAATGCGGCACGTGCGGACCGCGGCAGAGGTCGACGAACTCACCGGTGCGATAGACGCCCACCTGTTCGACGTCACTGGCCATCCTGTCGATGATGTCGACCTTGAAGGTCTGGCCCATGCCGTCGAAGAGTGCTCGTGCCTCATCGCGGGCCATGACCTCGCGTTCATACGGCAGCTTGCGCTTGGCAAGCACCTGCATCTGATCCTCGATCTTGCCCAGGTCATCCTCGGAGAAATGGGCGCCGTCGGGCAGACGGAAGTTGTAAAAAAAGCCGTCGGAGGTCGCCGGTCCCACGTCGTACTGAGCGCCGGGGTACAACTCGACGACAGCCGCTGCCATGAGGTGCGCTGCCGAGTGCCGGAGAATGTCGAGCGTCGGCTCCTCGGGCGCGTCGATCGGAAGACCTGCCTCCGCCGCGTCGTCGATCACCTCGTCCGCCATGACGCGAGATTGTAGCCGGGGACGGCGATGCGACCCGGGGATCAGCCCGTGAGGCGGGCCATGATCTGCGGCGCATCCTCGCGGCCGGCGCAGATCATCTCCAGCTGGGCTTCGGGATTGGGTGCCCCCTGCGGCAGGTCGAAGCGCAACTGGCGTGCCAGCGGAATGACGTTGCGGCGGCCGGTGCGCCGGGCCTGCACACGCAGACGCTCATGACGTTCCGGATCAATGGAGCAGCACGTCACCGAGCAGTATTTGGCGGTGCGCTTCTTGACGGGGGTATTGCAGCCACGGCGTGTGCATGTGCGCACCGGAGTGCTCGTTGCATGACACCCGAAAGTGCGCGTTCCTTCCATCGCGCCGCAGTCTACGCAGCGGCTTTGACACCTTGTCAACTGCACGTCCGCGCGTTGACGGCGGCTTTTTCCCCATCGTCCACGCGATGCACAGTGCGGTCGGCGCGAACTGTTGTGCACAGTGTGGACAACGTCCGAAAACAAAGGTAATTCGGCCACCACCGCTGTGGGAAAACTGCGCACAAAATTGGTCGAACCAATTTTTACCCCACCACCAAAAGAAGGGAGAAGTGGTGGGCGCAACAGGGATCGAACCTGTGACCTCAGCGATGTCAACGCTGCGCTCGTACCAACTGAGCTATGCGCCCATTGTGGTTCCGGTCACATACCGGGACCTAGGGGGGTCCGATGATAGCAGCCCGCCGCAGCGGCGCCGGTCAGACCGAGGCTGCTGCCGAACCGGCGGGAACCCCGGTGCGCTGTGCTGCACGAAGGTCAGCTGCCGTCACCTCGACGCGCAGGACTCCCTCGCACTCGTGGCAGACGACATGAAACGCCTCAGGTCGGCGGATCGGCCGGGCGACGGCCTGACGGTGTCCGCAGCATTCGCAGGTGACGATCGCTCTCATCGCGGCTGACCCTCCGGCTCACAGGCCCGTCTGGCACGGCTTCAACGCTGCGAGCTTGCCACCGGCCCGGCGCCCCCAGCGCCACCGCATCGCCCCGCGACCCCTTCGTTGCACCAGCGCGACTGTCTCCACCCGGCCGAAACCGGAAGCGCTGGCAACGCGTCAGTCGTCCTCTTCGAGGACTGCCAGGTAGCGCCAGAATCGGGCGCGCGCCACAACTGCCCCGGCGATGAGCAGGACGCCGAGACCGCCGAGCACACGGTCGACGCGCAGGAGATCCGCGAGACCGCCTGCCAGAACCAGTGGTATTGCCACGGCGGCGTTGATGACAGTGAAGATGCCGCCGAAGATGCGGCCACGCGTCTCCTCGGTCGTCTTCTCCTGAAGCACGGTGAATGCCGGGATCAGAAGACTGCCCAGAGCGCAGCCGAACACCACGGCCAGGAGCACCACCAGCGGGATGAAGAGGATCTCGGCGTGAAGCAGGCGCAGAACGGTGGGGCCGACGCCGATGCCGACTAGGGTGGCGCCGGCGGTTCCCAGCGCCACGATCAAGAGGCTACGGCGGGGCACCCGGGTGCCCATCGAGCCGAGGACACCCGCGGCGCCGATCATGCCGATGGTGGCCGGCAACAGAACGATGTAGATGCGGGCGGGGTCGATGTCGAGGACGGTGCTCATGTAGGCGGGTCCCAGGGCGAAGAGCGTGAACACGATCACCAGCGAGAGGGCCAGTTGCATGAGGC
>JBEPVH010000364.1:0-2896 GCA_041691115.1 bacterium
CGCCATGGCGCTGCACCACCGACCACAGTCTGTCGGGGCCCGGGTGGTCGGGAGTTCCCTCGAACAGCACGAGAGTGGCGCCGAGCGTCAGCGCGCCACAGATGGCCCACGGACCCATCATCCAGCCGATATCGGTGAACCACAGCAGCCTGTCGTCCTCGCCGACATCGAAGCAGTGAGCCATGTCCTGCGCCGCCTTGATCGGGAAGCCGCCCTGGACGTGCACGGTTCCCTTGGGCTTGCCCGTGGTACCGCTTGTATAGATGAGCATGAAGGGCTCATCGGCATCGCTGTCATGGGTTTCGGCGGTATCGGGATGATGCCCGGCCACCTCGTCGTACCAGACGTCGCGGCCCGGCGTCATCGACACGTCGAGGTTGCCGAGGCGGCGCACCACGAGGATATGGCGCAGCGACGGCAGTGACGCAGCGGCGTCGTCGGCGACCTGCTTGAGTTCGACAGGCTTGCCCCGGCGCATGAATCCGTCGGTCACCACGAGCACGGACGCATCGCAGTCGCCGAGGCGGCTGGCGATGGCCCCAGCGCCGAATCCTGAGAACAGCGGAGCCACGATGGCGCCCACCTTGCTGCACGCCAGGAAGATGGCCACGGTCTCCGGCATCATCGGCATGCAGAGGCCGACGGCATCGCCAGGACCCACGCCCAGAGAGCGCAGCACTCCCGCCGCATGGGCAGTCTCGGCCGCCAGTTCGCGGTAGCTCCAGCGGCGCACCTGGCCGTCGTCACCCTCCCACACAATCGCCTCTTTGGCGGCGGCTCGGTGCAGATAGCGGTCGGCCGCGTTGTGAGCCAGGTTGAGGCGGCCGCCGACCCACCAGCGTGTCCACGGCAGCCCTTCGGAACTGTCGAACATCGTCTCCGGCTCTGCCGTCCAATCGATGCCGATGTCCTCGATGGCGGCGCGCCAGAAGTCCTCGCGGTGGTGCCGGGCGTAGGCGTTCAGAGCGTCGAGATCTGCCACCCCCAGGGTGTCCATGAAGCGGCGCAGGCGGCTATTGGCAATCTGCTCGGCCGACGGCGTCCAGGCAAAGGCGGTGGAGATCTCAGTCATGGCGCCGGAATATAGAGGTGTGGTGCCGCCGGAGGAGCCTTTGTCCGCCTGACGTCCGCGACCCTCCCGTAGCCTGAAGGGCGATGCTCCTGGCCGATTTCGGGACAACGCGCGCCTACGTGGGTGAAGATTCGATTGGTCTCGCCTACGACCACGGCGCCGCCACGTACGTCTTCTGCGACCTCGGTGGTGGCGGCATTGCCGACGGTGTCACCGTCGACACCACCGCCACGGAGATCGGCGCGCTGCTCGCTTCCCAGGGAACGCCCGTCGTGACCCTGAAGACGGCGACAGGCGGCACCGCCGTTGTCGACGCCGCGCGAATATCCGCCTTGGTCATCGGTTCCGCGGACGTCACCACTGTTCACGTGTTCACGGGCCGCGGCGCTCAGCAGGTTGAGGCCTCGCTGCCGTTCGACAAGGTCAGGAAGCAGGTCGAGGCGGCACTCGCGTCCGCGGGAATCGACGAGGTGATGATCCCCGTCGGCGATGGTCTGACCTATCTGCCGCTTTCCGAACTCGTCGCTGTCAGCGCGCGAGACGGAAGCGAGAAGCCGACGGTGCAGTTCTCCGCGCGGGCATTCAATTACGACGGACATTCGCCCGAAGACATCGGGCGCGTGGTGGCGCTGCGCCGCGGCATGGGCATGGACCTCGCCGACGTCGGCACCGACACAGTCAAGGTATTTGCAGATGCCCATCGGGTCCTCTACATCACCGAGCAGTGCGGCGGTCACCACGACAGAAGCACCATCTATCTCAGTCGCGGCGATGGCGATGCAGCGCACGGACTCGCGTCGCCACTAACAGCATCCGAAGCGACGGCACGTCTGGCCGCCGTCGAACCGCCATCCCTGGAGGGGGTCGCCTGATGTCCGAAGAACGTTTCTTCCTGATGGGAACTGATGGATCAGGCAAGCCGATGGGCGTACCCGCCGACGACGTCATTCTGGTTGCGGCATTCTCATCGGGTAATTCGCCCGACCTTGCCACTGTGATTCGTGCATTCGACCGCGTGGGCAATGAAACGAAGTTCTACAGCTCGACTCTGCCGGACGATGTCTCGCAGTCCCTTCAGGATGCTGGCGTCCCCATGATCAGCGTTGAGTTCAACGGAACTCAGCAAAGCGTGAATGCCACACGGATCGGCTTCATATCGCCACACGGCAGTGGCACGACGCTACGCCTGGTGACGGCTGCCGGCAAAAACGTCGTGAATGCCAGCGCCAACTCAGATCCCACCGATATCGCCATTGCCGTCATGCGCGCTCTGCGCACCTCCGGCATTGATGAGCGCTTCGTCGAGACAGGGCAGGCTGGGTCGCCGGCTAGCATCCTTCCGGTTTCGGCGATTCTCGCCGTCACTGAAGCGCCAGCATCCCGTCGTGGCTCCGACAAGATCCTCGCCGACGCGACCACGGGAACGTCGGACCTGTACGCTCGCGACGGCATCACACCACTGGTCACGGCGCTGGTCCAGTGCGACGTGCCGTGTGCGCAGTTCACCGGCACTGCCGGCGAGCGCATTTTCGTGGTCGCCGACATGGTGCGCTCCGTCAGCGAGCAGCAGGGACAGACGATCCTTCGCCTGTCGTCGGATGCGGGGCGCAATGCCAATCTCAGCGTCACTGAGACGCCGCCCGATGTCGTCGCCCGCCTCGAGAGTGCCATGCAGGGCGTCCGTCCCCAGATTCCTCAGCCTCGCAGCCTCGACCTCGTCTAATCATTGAGGTGGGGGGGGCCGCGGCATCTCGGTGATGAGGAGCGGCTGACGGTCTAGGAACACGTAGTTCCACGCCCAGTTGATCAGCACGATCAGCCGTG
>JBEPVH010000365.1:0-2868 GCA_041691115.1 bacterium
CAACTGGCGCGAGCACTCAGGGTGCCGGTCGTCAACCGCTACCTCGAGAACATCATTTCAGCGGCGGAGGCGCGCGAGCAGCACGGCGACCGCTGGCGTGTCGAGCGCGCCGTGGTCGAAGGATTCGTCAAACGACAGGCTGTCGAGGTGACGTATCGCGATGCCCATGGCCGCGAGAGCAAGCGCGTGCTGCATCCCTACTTCCTTGAGCCGCGCCCCGAGGGTCGCACCATCTATGTGTTCGCCTTTGACGAGAAGTCCGGCGAAGTGCGGTCACTGCGCCTCGACAGAATCGTCGACGCGCGCGTCCTCACCGTCGCCTTCGAGGTGCCCGACGACTTTGACATCGACAGGGCCGTCGGCCACTCGTGGGGCATCTGGCAGCCCGACGAGGATGGCGCCCTCGACAGCGTGATCCTGCGCTTCACCAAAGACGTGGCTCGCAGGGTGCACGAAACGCGCTGGCACAGCGGCGAGGTCATGACCGATCTCGATGACGGCGGGGTTGAGATGCGCGTCGATGTGGCGTCAGAGGTCGAGATGCGCCCTTGGGTCCTGGGCTGGGGCGCCGAGGTCGAGGCCATAGCACCGCCCTCGCTGCGCGAGTACGCCTCCAGCACCATGCGCCGCGGCGCCAAGGTGTATGCGGATTAGCTGAGCGGCAACCGTACTCAGGTACTGTGGAGCCACATGCTGTTCGCTCTTACGTATCTGCGCCAGGAGCTGCGTCGCCGCATGGTGCGCACCCTGCTGACGGCCATGGGCCTGGCGTCGGGCGTCTCCCTTGTCACCGGCATCATCGGTGTGTCCCAGGGGCTCGACAGGGCGCAGCAGGAGGTTCTGTCGCCGCTGCATTCGGTGGGTACCGACATCCTGGTGACGCGCATCGTCGGCGTCAACAATGGGCAGACGCCGGGAACCACCGGCGCCTCCGGCGCCGGCGGCAATCCGACGACACAGCAGAACGCATTCTTTGCCGGCCAGGCGGGCGGGATCAACCAGCAGGACGTCACAGATCTGCTCAGCGACAACTCCTCGCTCATCACTGACCTCTCCGCCCTCGGCAAGCCGGGCGACAAGTTCACCCGCGACTTCTTCCTGCCGGCAACGTTGCTGACATTCCCCGACCAGGCGGTGCCTGACGTAACAGGCATTCCGCATGTCACCGAGGCATCGGGAGCGCTGTCACTCCTGGCCACACATCAGACAGGCACGGTGCCGCAGATCGTGGCGACGCTGCAGACGCAGGCGCAGACGTATCAGGCGACAGCCCGTCCAGCGCCGATGACGTCAGCCGAAATCACCGACTTCCAGGCCTGCACGCAGGCTCAAGGCGGCGCACCCGGCGGGCCCGGCGGTGGCCGATTTGATCCCACACGCACCTCGGCGTTCACCGCCTGTCTGCCCGAACGTTTCCGCCAGTACGTGGCGTCGATCACAGTACCGGCGCAAACCATCCAGCAGGTGCTCAACCCACCCAAGACAGACATCACCGCCACCAGCTACACAGCCGGTGGCGTCGACACCAACCATCCCGGCACCGGCCTCATCACGCAGGGCCAGATCGTCAAGGGCAGCTTCTTCACACCCGGCACGCAGACACAGATCATCCTGTCGTCCGCCTACGCCGACAAGCAGAAGCTCGATGTCGGCGGCACCACGGTCATCAACGGCACGACGTTCACCATCGTCGGTCTGGCGAATCCAACGCTGTCGGGCAACACCGACGACATCTACCTGCCGCTTGACGTTCTGCAAAAGCTGGCGAGCAAGACGACCCGCATCAATACGGTGCTGGTGCGCGTCGACGATTCGTCTCAGGTCGAAGGAGTGGCGGCGGCGATCCGCACCAAGCTTCCCGGCGCCCAGGTGATCACCACCGACTCCCTTGCCAAGCAGGTGACGGGGTCGCTCTCCCAGGCTAAGAACCTTGTTGATTCCCTGAGCGGTGCACTGACGGCAATCGTGCTCGGCGGCGCCTTCCTCATTGCCATTCTGCTGACACTCGCGGGCATCTCCAAGCGGGTGCGTGAAATCGGCACCCTGCGCGCCATCGGCTGGCGTCGCTCGATGGTGGTGCGCCAGATCGTCATGGAAACCATCGTCATCGGCCTCATCGGCGGTGTCATCGGCGTCGCCGGTGGTCTTGCCGTGGACGCGGCTGTGGGCAAGTTCTCACCGTCGTTCACCGTGGGCAACGTGGCCACACTGGGCCAGGGCTCATCGCAGTTCACGCGATTCCTCGGTGACGCCGGTACGCAGGTGCGCAACGACCAGGACGCGGCACGCCAGGAACACATCGTGCGGATCATTCCGCCCTTCGATCTGCGCGTGATTCTGCTGGGTGTCGGCTTCGCGCTTGTCGGCGGCTTGCTCGCCGGAGCCGTCGGTGGCTGGCGGGCGACGCGATTGCAACCGGCGGATGCATTGCGAGATCTGGGATGACCGACGAAGCAACGGCGCCACCGCGCTACCACCTCGACAGCGTTGAGCGCATCTACAAGCTGGGTCCGCACACGGTGCGCGCCGTCAACGATGTGTCGCTGGACATAGGTGCCGGCGAGTTCGTCGCCATCTGCGGTTCGTCGGGATCGGGGAAGACAACCCTGCTGCAACTGCTCGGGGGCCTCGACAGGCCGACGGCAGGAACATTGGAGTTCGACGGCACCGCCATGCAGTCCATGGGCGACAAGGAGATGACCCGCTTGCGCGGTGGCTCCTTCGGATTCGTCTTCCAGCACTTCAACCTCGTACCCACGCTCACCGCAGAGGAGAATGTGGAGGCAGCGCTGGCGACGGCACCCGGTTCTCGGGCGGAGCATCGTCTGCGCGCCGCCGAATAGCTTGCGGCCTTCCGCGGCGTAGTAG
>JBEPVH010000366.1:0-2863 GCA_041691115.1 bacterium
GGTCCACAGTCGTGCGGTGGGCATCGAACCCGTGAGCGGATTGGCGTTCGATGCCAACAACCCCGATAGCCAAGTCTGGATACACCTGACGGCGTGGCATTCGATCCTGATCTGCTACGAACGCTACGGTCCTGGTCCGCTCTCGGCGGCGGACGAGGCGCGTTACTGGGCGGACTGCGCCATAGCCGCGGAACTGCAGACGTTCGACCCCGCGAAGGTGCCGCGGTCGCGCGACGGAGTGCGCGAGTACTTCAGCACGATGCGACCGCGCCTTGCGCTCTCAGAGGATGCGCGGCGGCTCTTTCACTACTTCCTGCGTCCGGCCTACAGAAAGGACGCTCGCCTGCTCAGTCTGGCCTTCCGTGTGTGGTCGTACGCCTCTATAGCCACCATGCCGCGCTGGATGCGCCGCATGGCAGGCGCCAACCAGAATCGTCTGACCGACGCCGCGACTCGCCCGCTGTTCAGGCTTGCTGTGCTCATAGCCACACCACCTCGCCTGCGACTTGCCTTGTTGGACCGCCTGGCGCCGTCGGCGCGTCCCGTCATCGAACGGGCACTCCTCGGCGCGGCGCCCACCAACCCCCGCACGGTCACACCGGCGCATGCGCGTGCCGCGATCGATGCGACGGTGGTCGATGTGGTGGGCCGGTCCCGGGCAACGCAGTCGTCCTAGCTGGGCAAGGAAGGACAACTCCCCTCAGTCGCCGCCAGGCTTCCGACGTGCGCTCGCCATGATCGATCCGCCGGCGACAACAAACGCAACTCCGACCCAGATCCACGTCGGATCTCCCGTCATCACGCTGCCCTTGGCGACGCCGGCCCCTTGAAGAATCCACAGGATGCCGATGGCGACAAGCACGCCGCCACCGATGATGCGTAGCTTGATTGATTTCATTGGTGCGTCCCGGCATTTCGCATGTGAATCATCATCGTTCATCCACCCACGGAATCCCGGTCACTCCCGGGGCCGGGCGAGCCGATTTGGGTCTCCCATGGCCTTATCGTCGCCCCGCGGCGGCTGCCAGCCCGCGTCGCAGGAGGGACAATCCGACCATTGACTGTCGTCAGCCTCCGGATCCCCGACGATTCCGCCTTCACAATCGCCGTTCGACGGCGTGTACGGGAATCACTCGCCCATCTGTTGACGCGAATCCAGTGGGCGGTGTTCGTCGCCGTCACACTTGTCGCGGGATTCTTTGACCCCGTCTGGTGGGTGATTCTGGGCGTCGCGGCAGCGGTCGAATCCTTGTTGGTCGTGCTTGTCACTCTTGTTGCGCGGCCAGGCTTGACGATCTCGCGACGACAGAACGGGATCCTGTGGCGGCGTTCCAGGAAGACGATAGCCACCGGCACCGGGGATGCTCAACTATTCGTCGCCACCGCCCCGCTCGTGCCCCAGGGCAAGACGATCCTCATCGTCCGAAACTCATCGACCAAGACGAGCCAGTTTTTCGACATCTCGACGTGGCCGCCCGACACGCTCGGTAAGGTGATGCGTTTCGCTGGCATCGCCTCGGTTGCACGGGTATCCGACGCCGCATCGCTACCTGTGGATGCGCTCAACGATCTTCGAGGCACTGCATGAGCGCGCCGAGTCGCGCTGCATCCCTGTAAACCGGCGCTCGCTCGAGTGCGTCATCACTACACCGAATGAACGGCTTCGCGCGCCTCCGAAATCTTGTCGTGGCTCAAATTCTGGCCGTGTCACTGGTTTCATGTGGTCAACCCGCCCCATCGCCCACGCCCTCGGCTCCAGCCCTCCTTCCCGTGACCGCTCCGAGAGCCCTCCCGGACGGGCCTCGCTCCTGGGCCCCCCAGGATCTATCGGCCTCCCGCCTCGGGAGGTCTACGCCGTACGGAACTGCCCCGTGGCGACGGACAACGGGACCTCCAATCCGCGGTGCGTGACGACTCAGGTGCCGGCCGGTTCAAGTGCTTACGGTCTAGGACCCCAGGCGCCGGATGGCTCGCAGAACATCCTTGATGACGGCAGCGTCATGGCATGGGACGGCCGCATTCTCGGGCAGCTCACGCTCGCCGACGGATCCGCCTGGCGAACGCCGGACCAGCGGTTCGTGTGGGCCGACGACAGCCGCCACGCGTGTGCACTTCTCAACGAAAAGGGCCTGCCCATCAAACTCGGGCACGGGCTCGGACCACCCGGTGCGATCTATGAGGAGGAGGCCACGTTCTTGTGGCTGGCAACACCGGGCGAGCCGGCACGCCGCCTGGTGGAACTCGCTCCGGCCCATGCCGCTGCAGCGGTCCTCGCCTGTTCATGGGCAGCGCAGCGCGCCGTGGTCATGACGCGAGGCAGCAAGCCGAGCCGCCCTGTCGTCGTCGACCTGGCCAGCGGGAAGACGCGGGAAATTCCGCTCCAGGAGGGCTGGGGCCTCGCGAGCGCGGTCGCGAACCCGGATGGCTCGCGGATAGGTCTGACGCTCTCCGGGCCACGCGTCGCTTCGCGCGGTGAGGTCGTCGAGAGTTCGGACGGCTCGATCGTCGGGACTTTTGAGGATGCGACTGTCCAAGCGCTGTCGTACTCAGGCGATACGGCCGTAATCGTCAGGCCTTGGCCTATCAACGTCAGTCCTGAGCCGCCCCATGCCCCATCGTTGCCGCAGCGCCTCCTGCTGGTGAACTCAACATCCGGCCGGGTCCTCGACTCCCGTTTCGCCGATACCCACCCGGCCGCCCCGCCACGCTTCTCGTGGGACGGTTTCATCGACGAGGGGCCACATTCCGCAGGTTCATGCCGCCTCGGCGACCGCGAGCAGCGGATGCCCCTGCCCGCGTGTGTTCCCGGACACCACCCCCTCCCTGGCCCGCCTCCCAACTGGGAGCCCGCGACTGCTCCCGC
>JBEPVH010000367.1:0-2849 GCA_041691115.1 bacterium
GCCATCACCTGTCCGGCAAAATAGGCTCATCAGGAATCGAGGAGGATGACCATGCTTCCCAAGAAGGCAGCCCGCCGGTGGTATCTGGCAGGTGTGATCCTCTCTGTCATCGCACTCGCCTTCGCTGTCGTGTCGCAGATGAATCCTCGCCTCGGCTACCCGCTGGCCTTCATGTTCACCATGTGTGGCGTCCTTGCAATCACCAGGCCCTCCTGGGAACTGCCTGAGAAGCGCCGCTACCTCGCGGTCTCGAACGGGCTGATCTTCATGATCCAGCTGACGATCCTGACCTTGGGAATGGCCACAGCCCTCTAGGCCTTGCCGCGGCCCCTCGGCCGTCGCTTCTCCCTCTCGGAACGCTCTGCTAGGCGCGAGTTTTTCGAGTTTGTGCCATCATAGGCCGAAACAAGTCCGGGTATTTCGGCGTGGAGGTCGGTGATGAGCAAAGGGGTCCAGGCGTCGCTGTCTGTAGCGGTTGCCGTATTCGGATTCGACCCCGATCCCGACGCAGCACCTGCCCGGGCGCTCCATGTTCTGACCACCCGTAAGGCCCTGCCGCATGCCGACGTCGATGGCCGCGAGCGGCTTGGCGACGCTGCCCTGCGAGCTGTGGCGGAGAACGGTCTGGATCTGGAGGCCGGCCGCCGTGGCCGCGGCGCCTCGCGGCTTCACCTGGTGGGATTCGACGATTCCCCGGCCCCCCGCGGCCGCATGCTCGTCGCCTGGTATTACGCCACCGCCCCCTATGGAGAGGTCGGCAAGCCCGGCGCCTGGGTGGCGGCTGGCAGGGGCGTGAAGCTGGACGGTAATGACGGCGAGGCACTCAAGGTAGCCCTGGATCGGCTGCGAACGGATACCCGCCACGTTGCCGGCGCCGCCTCCCTGATCGGGGATGTCTTCACCGGTGACGACCTCCTGCGCCTCCATGTCGCCCTTCACGGCGGCCCAGAGGGCTCGGAGCGGACTTTCCGGCGCCGGGTCCAGGAACTGCGTGATGCGGGCGTCCTGCGGCCCGTACGCGACACCGAGGTGGCACCCCTGAGGCTCCGTGTGCCCCGTTTCCGGTCCCCGGCGGGCACTGGCGGCCGTCCTCCGGAACTCCTGCGCTATTCGGGCTCAGGCGGCGACGACGAGCAGCTCGCCTCCCTGCGAGCTCGGCGTTCGGCCTGATTCCCGCTGAGATGACGGCGAAATTGCGCCGATCGGGTCACGAGCTCCGATCGTTCTGTATTCGCGTGGCAGTATTGTCCGTGGCATGTCCCTTCCCGAGTTTTAGCTTCGTGCCATAACCCGATGGAAGGGGCCAAAAGCCCAGGAGACCAGGAAATGCTTAGGTGGCACAGGACAGCGGAGCAGGCGGTGGCTGAAGCCAACGTGGTGAGCTTCCGGCGCGTCGGTGCCATTCGCCCCGTCGGCCCGGACGGCACCATTCGTGCCTACACCAGCAACGACCTCCGCACTCACCTCGCCAAGCTCAGCGTCAGCCTCACCAAGGCCCGCAAGCTCGGCACCGTCGCCCCGCTGGTGATCGCACTCGCCGGCTGGTTCACGATCCCCAGCTACGCCGCTGCGCGGCCCGGTGATCATCTCTTCGCAGTGCCCGGTCAGACAGTGAAGTTCAACGCCCCGAGCACGACAGTCAAGTTCAACGCCCCGAACACGACAGTCAAGTTCGCCCCGGCAGTCGCTCCGGCGCCTCCCGGCCAGATCTCTGATGGTCCGATCTCGGTTGTGCCCCCGCAGGGCGCCACGGCCCCGCACACCGGTGCAGGCGACGGCATCATGCGCAGCACACTCGTCGGGCTCTGCCTCCTTCTCGCCGGCCTGGTCGTGCTGACGGCACCGCGCCGCAACCCGCACGCTGAAGCCGCATGGCGCGAAGAGCGGATGCGCAGCAAGCGCTAACACAGCAACCAAAAGGCCGCGGAGAAATCCGCGGCCTTTTTCTTTTGCCGAGCGATCGGCGACTACGGGGGGCAGACCCCGTTGAGAGTGAGGAACGACAGGGGCTTGCCCGTGCGCGGATCGGTGACCGAGGCATCGTCGACGCGCCAGGTGGAGCCGCCGTAGAGCATCGTCAATGTGACCGGCTGAGCCGCGCCCGTGGTGTCGATTCGCGAGAGGACTACCAGAACGCCGTCATGCGCTACCGGTGTCGATGACTTCACGGTGACCGTGCGAGTGGTGGCTGAGGTGAAGAACTTCACGCGGCAGGCGCCGCGCTCACCGTTGGCACTCAGCCACCTGTCAAGTGCAACCCGCATGCGGTCGGTGACGGGGCAGGGCGCCGCTGTCTTGAAGATGCCGCTGCTTTTGGGTGTCTCGGTATTGCAATCGGCGCGGAGCTGGCCGGTCGGCGCCGGGAAGAAGGCGATGGCGGCGCGCTCCCCGCCCAGCTGTGACTGCGGTGTGCCCGTTGGCGTCGGCGAATTCGGTAGTACAACGGGCGTGCCGTCGGGGATCGCCGGCGTCCGCTCCGGCGTCGCCGTCACGACAGGGGCCTTGCCACATCCGGCGAGACAGAGTGCTGTGGCGAGAGCGGCGGCGGCGGCTGACCTGCGGCGCATGGCATGCAAAGGGTAATGCCGCCCCGGGTTCTGTGTCATTTCCCGATCAGCCCGCGTCGGTGTCCCAGCCGGCGTCGGCATGGGAGAGGGCCAGGGTGATGGGGCCGTCGTTCACCAATTCCACGGCCATGTGGGCGGCGAATCTGCCCACAGCGACCTCGAGCCCGACGTCGCGAAGTGCGGTTGCGAAGACATCGCACAGGTGCTCGGCGAGAGCCGGTGGCCCGGCACCGATGAATGACGGGCGATGCCCCCTGCCCGTGTCGCCGAACAACGTGAACT
>JBEPVH010000368.1:0-2844 GCA_041691115.1 bacterium
GAAGGAATTTAACATAAGGTGACCGCCCGGTTGCTACTGCTTCGGTTCTGATGCCTTCGCTTAGTTGGCTACATTCGTATTCATCTGTATCTATTGCATGGAAAGGTTCGGTCTCCGTCTCGGCGCAATTCGCCGGCGTCTGCCATATGCCAAGGTGTGGCTCCTGGCGGGTCCTCTGTGCGGTGTCACGGCCTACCTTTTGGGTGCACTCGTGCTCACGCCAATAACGGAGCATTTCCTGCCGCAAGCCACGTCAGGTCAATGCGAGTCCGTACGCGATTCCTTCGGAGCCCTGCCGCTGATCGGCTTGCCGATCATCTGCCTGGCTGCGCCATTCGTCGAGGAATCACTGTTCCGCGGTGTGGTGTTCGGCGGCCTGCTGCCGCGCGTGGGCACAGCGGGGGCGGTGATCATCAGTGGGCTGGTGTTCGGCCTCTTCCATTTCATAGCACTGCTGTTCGTGGCTCTTGCCGTGTTCGGAATGATGCTGGCGCTTTTGGCCCGCTATTCGGGATCGCTGTGGCCGGGAATCGCCGCGCACGCGACGTTCAACGCCATCGGCTTCTACTTCATCTTCTTCGGCTCGGCAGGATGCGTTTGACCGCCACGTTTTTTAACGAGGTGGCCACCGAGTACGACAGGCACCGGCCTACGTATCCGGACGTATTGATAGATGGCGCGTGTAAGCGTGCTGCTCTCGAGACCGGCGACCGCGTGCTTGAAATCGGCTGTGGAACCGGACAACTGACCGGAAGCCTTATGCAACGGGGTTTGCAGATCACCGCCGTCGAGCCGGGTGCCCGGCTGGCCGACATCGCCGCGCAACGCCTCCATGGTCTCGGCAACCTGGAGTTGATCAACGCTCGATTCGAGGATGCAGATCTCGGCGGCGAGAAATTTCGCGCAGTCTTCTGCGCGTCAGCAATCCATTGGGTCGATCCCGACATGGGCTGGCAGCGCGCTGCCCAAGCACTCGTGCCCGGCGGGACGCTGACGCTCATCCAATACGCCGGATTGGACGATCCGGAGACGGCTGATGACCAGCAGGCGTTCATGAATTCGTTGAGGGCGATCGCATCGGAGGAGGCGGCGAGCTGGCCGCGATACAGGGACCTGCGGACGACTCTGGCGGGTGTTCACGAGCGCCGCGGCAATATCTCAGAGGCATGGTCCTGGCTGGGCGGGTATGACCTGGGACGCGATTACGTGGCGCCTCTGTTCGACGACGCAGAGATCATGGCCGAGCCCGCGCAGGTCGAACACACGGCAGCCGAGCTGTCGGCGTTGCTGGCCACGATGGCGTGCTGGGCACGCCTCTCGCCTGAACAACGCGTGGCGCTGCAGAACGCGACCCATGCGCTTGGCGATCGGCTGGGACGCCCCATCCGATCGAGCACCGCCGCGTGCTTCGTCAGCGCTCGACGTCAGCCCTAGGACGCCGTCAGCGCACCACCGTCAACGGCCAGCTCGACGCCGGTGATGTACGACGCCGCAGGCGATACCAGAAACACCGCGGCACGCGCCAGTTCGGCCGGCTCACCGTAGCGGCGCAGCGGAATTCCCGCCGCGTTGCGTGCCATGACCTGCTGCGGTGTTTCTGATCCAATCGCCGCCGTCGTCGCCAGGCTGATGGTGCGTTCCGTTGTGATCCGCCCCGGCAGCACAGCATTGATACGGACATGGGGTGCCAGTTCTGAGGCCAACGACACGACAAGACCGGAGATGGCGCGACGTATGGACGTGCTCAGCGTCAGGTTGGCGATGGGCCGCCGCACTGACGTCGACGACACCAGCACTATGGCTGCGGCGTCGGAGCGCCGCAGCAACGGCAGCGCATGGCGGATGAGGCGCACGGCGCTCATGAGCGTGAGGTCGAGCGCCGCAGTCCAGTCGTCGTCACCGACGGTGTCGAATGTCCCGGCAGGAGGGCCGCCGGCATTCACCACAAGGATGTCGAGGCGCCCGAGCTTGTCCGCCGTTGCATCGACGGCTGCGCGAATCGCGGCGGCGTCGGTGACATCGGCCGGTGTCGCCACCACGGTTGTCCCGAAGGCGGTGAGGCGCTCAGCAGCGGCTGCCAGCGACACCTCATCGCGGGCGCACAGACCGACGTCGGCACCCTCGGCGCAAAGTTCCGAAGCGATGGCGAATCCAAGGCCACGCGAACCGGCCGCGACAAATGCAGCCCTGCCGCGGACGCCGAGATCCATCAGGTGTCCATGCCGGGTTCGGCATCTGCCTTGTCGGCGACTGCCTCGTGTCCGGGACGCTCGAGGAACAACCGCTTCTTCCAGATGAGGTAGCCGGCAATCGCAATGTTCACCAGCAACGCGCCGACACGGATCACGGTGACCTTGCTGGTGACCTCCTCGATTTCGAGGGGCAGGAATGCCAGGGTCGCGATGAGGACGAGATATTCCGCCCAGCGCCGCCGCATCAGAAGCCCGACGCCCTCTCCTCCTTCCAGCAGTGCATAGATGATGGCGCCGCCGCCGATGAGTTCCTGGGTGTGCTCTGACTTGCTTCCGAATGAGATGACCAGGTTGTGCCAGGTCCGCCGGATCAACCCCTGGCCCGCGTCGAGGTTGAGTTCCTGCGACAGCGTGTTGGCCCAGTCCGTGATGACGCCCTTGGCCGAAAGAACGATGAGCGACAGGCCGACGATGATGAGAATCGTCGACTTGACGAAACGCTCGATGATGATGAACCTGATGACAGGTGTCACCTCGATGCGGCGGCCGAATTCCCACTTCAGCCAGGCGATCATGATTCGGCCGGAACGATGCGGCGCGACTCGCGCCACACCAGGTAGATGCGCTGCACAGCCGTGACGTTGGTGAACAC
>JBEPVH010000369.1:0-2818 GCA_041691115.1 bacterium
GTAGTTCGCTGAGCATTCACGGAGCATCGACGGGCGCGAAGTTCCATCTCGGCGCGGACATCGCCGACGCGTTCGTCGGGTTCCGGCGCGTGACAGATCTTGTGGGCCGTACTTGTCAGAATACGAACCGCGTTATCACGGTGATGGTGACGTCCTGGAGCGCATGGATATGGGTCGATTACGAAAGTGTCTACGAAGACAGCGGAGATGCAACTCGTCGGAGCCAATGTGGACAACAGCAGGTCAGGCGCGTTCGCGTGACATCTACTCGCACATAAGGCAAACTGTGCTGATCGGATCCTTGTGCCCCGCGAAGTCTGGTCCTCGCTAGGCGGACACTCGTTTCAATGATCATCTTGATCAATGGGAGTAAACGATGGTCGCCCAAGGCTCAGCAGGCGCGTCAAAAACCGAGGACCACTACGCCGAATACCTGGCCCGAGCCCGCACATTCGACAGATGGTTCTGGTTGCCACTAGCCGTTGTCGCCGCATGTGGTCTTGGATTCGTCTGGCTGGCCCTGCCGCACGCTCGCGAAGATGCCAAGCTGTGGCAATTCGCCCTGAAAGTGGGCATGTTCGTCTTTGCCGTCGTCGCCGTCGCACTCTTTCCGAAGCTGCCGCGGGCTGGTTATCTCGCGGCCAGCGCACCCTTCCTGCTGTTTCTTGGTCTTATCACGCCAAAAATGACCTTCTATTTTCTGCAGGGACCGCAAACTCTGCCGGAGTACTACACATATCTGTGGTCGCTAGATTATCCGGTCATCATGTTGTCCCTGTGTTTCGCGTGGCGCCAAGCCGGCGGTTCGAGCGGTGGGGCCATCAAAATCGGACTGAATGGCCTCATCCTGGTCTTCTCCGGCTTCTTGGAATGGATGTGGTTTCGGGCAAACCCGAGCATGGACTATTACGGCATGAAGACAATACCGCACATCAATGTAATCATCGGGCATTTCCCCAGCTACGGCGGATTATTCGTCTATATGCTCTTCCACATCCCTCTCCTAGTCGCGGTTAACATCGCTCCTTTCGACCGCTGGATAGGGAAATTGCGTGACCACTTGGCAGGCAGAGCCACCGGCCGAACAGAGATCGAAACTCACGATTCGGTGCGCGGCGACACGGGCATATGAGCATTAGCAGCGCATCCGGCCGCTACCAAGCCGCCGGAGCCATGCCGGCTAGTCGAAGTTAAGAGGCGCAAGGTGCCACATGCTCCGGACGCACGTCGGGCCGTTAACGTTTCGGTAGCGACGCCAGCCTTCAACGAAGCCGAGAACATCGCGACCGCTATCACGGAATGGCGAGACTATCTTGTGCAGCACCCTTCCGTCGACAAATGGGAAATCGTCGTCTGCAACGACGGCAGCACCGATGCGACCGGTGCGATTCTGGAAGGTCTGCAGAGCGGCTGCCCGAACCTCGTGGTCGTCGACCTCGATCGCCACCACGGCGCCGGCGCGGCCATCGCCGCGGCGATTGCGCGCACCCGTCTGGATTGGGTGGTCCTGGTCGACTCCGACGGCCAGTTTCCGGTCACGAACCTCGCCCGGTTCTTTCCTCCGATGCTGGACGGCCTTGGCGACGCGTTCTCCGGCGCCCGGATCAGGAAAGCCGACAGCTTTCCCTACCGGTGGGGGTCCAGCGCAAGTGGTGCGGTCAGCAACGTGCTCCTGCACACCCACTATCGCGACTTTAACTCGATCTTCAAGGTCGTACGCGGTCCGCTGTTCCGAGCTCTGCCATTGGAGTCCGAGGGGATGAACTGCTCTACCGAGATCACTGCTCGAGTCGCCGAACTCGGACACATCTGGGTAGAGATACCAATCGAACACCGGGAGCGGGCCGCCGGCCGGCGTGGCTGGCGGTTCTGGCGCGGAGCACGGGACCGGGCGTTATTCGTCGGTTACCTCGGAATCCGTCGATGGTTGCTGCATCGCGGAACGTTACGCCTTCCGTTCGCCGCCGATGCGATGAAGGTTGAGCGATGAACGCACCGCCAGAGCGGGTCATGGTCACCATGTTCAGCGGTGGGCGGGGCGGTGGCAGCATCGCGAGCCAACTGCTGCGCACATCGGGAGTCCTCCTATCGCTGGTGATCAACGGATACGACAACGGAAAGTCCACCGGCGCGTTGCGCCGTTACCTGCCCGGCATGCTTGGACCATCCGACTTTCGCAAGAATCTCCTCCGCCATCGCGACAGCGTCAGCCCCGCCCAGGAGGCGCTGGACACGGTCCTCCACCACCGCCTGTCAGCCAGCGCCGACCCGGATGAACTCACGCGCGTCATCGACGCGATCGCACTCCCCGCTCGGACTGGTCGCAACGCATTCGCGGCGCTCGCCGACCCGACCCGCACGGCGATCATGGCCGATCTGGCAGTCATGCGACAGCAGCTCGACGACGATCCGGGCCGGCTCGACCTCGCCGACTGCGCACTCGCCAACCTGGTGTTCGCGGGCGCCTACCTTCGCCTCGGGCGTGACTTCAACGCCGCGGTCCGATCGTTTGCCCGGACGTTCGAGTCGGCGGCCGAACTCGTAAACGTCACCAACGGTGAGAACGCCTTTCTGGTCGCGCTCCAGCAGGACGGCCGACTCCTCGCTGACGAGGCGGATATCGTGGAGCCACACAATCGCGCGCTTATCACCGACCTCTACCTCCTCGGGACGCCGGTCACGCCGCACCGGCAGGCACGGCTGGAGGCGCAGCCCACCGACGTGACGCGGGAGATGTTGGTCCGCGACAGCGTCTCGGTCTCGTTGAGCCCGGAGGCGAAGTCCGCTATCGAATGCGCCGATCTCCTCGTTTACGGTC
>JBEPVH010000370.1:0-2763 GCA_041691115.1 bacterium
CGCCACGCGCGCGTCTCTGCCATCACCATCGAGCAGACCGAGAACTCCTTCTCTGTCGTGTGGCCAGGCCAGTCCGGCAATCGCGACATCATCACTGCCCGGCAGCGCGGCGGCCGCGAGCGCTGGGGCATGGGCTTCTCCCGCATCGCCGCCGATACGCTGGGTGGCGCCATCTATCCGCCGTATGACCGCGGCGACGGATTGGTCGTGGCAACACTCGAACTCGGCCTCAACCGTCTGGCGCTACCCCTGGCGTCCATCCGTGGCGGCGTTATCGCCAAGGCCACTCGCGCCTGGGATGAGGAAACCGGATTCACTCACGGCAAAGAGATCGCCTCATCGCCGCACATCGGCGGTGCTGTTGCTGCGGCTTTGGAATCACCGCATTCCATCGTGCAATACGAGGGTTGGTTCGCCCGGTCCACAGGTGATCAGGTCTGGGTGGCAATCCCCCCTGACGACATCCTCGACAGAGCCCGCGATGTTCTCGACGGTATCGTTCATGAGCGCGCACTCTGGGATGGAGTCCCCGAGCCCGATCAGTCGCGCGTCTTCGCACTGGCATCGCTTCTCGGCGCCATGCTCGGCACCTCGCTGCCGCGCGTCCCCGGCGATACCTGGAATCGCAAGTACCCGGAAATCGCGGCTGCGTTCGGCGTCGGCTTCCCAGCCCCCGCGTTCGAGGGCATCGGAGCCATCGACCCGCGCGTCGTCGCCTTCCTCGCCGCCGAGTTCGGTGATCGCTTCGAAGTCGACGGTGACGATCTCTTCCTGGTCGTCCGCGACGACAAGGTCGACGATCCCTTCGTGCGCATTTTCCTCCAAGACAACGACACATCCTTGCGGCTCAGTTAGTCTGTAGCCGAGGGAGGGATGGGGATGGTCGACAAGAGCGGACGACATCTTCGTGGCATCTATTGCGTGTTCGGTGCCGTCCTCGGCTTCTATATCCCGTTCATCACCCTGGTGCTGCGCGATCGTGGATTCAGCAAAGCTGAAATTGGATTTGTGCTCTCCGCCATGGCGCTGGCGGGGGTCGCCATGTCGCCGCTGTGGAGCGATGTCGCCGACAACCGCCTCGGCACCACCCTGACGCTGCGCATCGTCCTGCTGGGTGCCGCTGTGATGACCGAGGCATTGATCGTCGCCGGCAATGACCACCTCGCCGTCATCATTGCCGCCGCCGGTCTGGGCGCCTGCCTGGCGCCCAACGCAGCACTGCTGGACGCCGCCACGCTGCACCATCTCGGCGAGAGCGGTGCTGCTTCGTACGGCGACATCCGCCTCTGGGCCTCGGGGGCATTCGCCACGGCAACGCTGCTGTTCGGTGCTCTGGTGCAGCTCAGCGGTGTGGGCCTTGTCCTCCCCGTGTTCGCCATCGGTCTCCTGATCTATGCGGCATCGACACTGCCCCTGCCATCGGCACGCCCTGTGCGCGCGGGATCCACTTCCAGGTTCGGCGCCGCAGCGGTGGCCTTGCGCACCGTTCCCGGCCTGCGCCCGTTTCTGCTCGGTCTGCTGCTGACTTCCGGCGCCGCGGCCACGGCGTGGAACTTCGCACCGCTGCGCATCACTGAATCGGGAGGCGGGCCATTTCTCGTGGGACTGTCATTCGCCCTGGCCGCCTACATCGAGGTGCCGTTCATGCGCTCCGGCAGGCGGCTGGGCGAACGGTTTGGCCTGCCCCGGGTATACGTCAGTGGCGTTGCCGTCTACGTGCTGCTGATGCTGCTCTGGAGCATCACCTCGGACCCCGTCGTCATCACCGTCACGACAGCGATCCGCGGCGCCGGCTTCGGCCTCTCGTACGTAGCCCTGGTTGTCCTCATGGGGCGTCTGGTGCCACCGTCTTTGCGCAATTCGGGCCAGGTCCTGATGCAGACGGCGTCAGGATTTGGCCCGGTATTGGGCCAGGCGGTGGGCGGGGTGGTCTACTCCCGCCTTGGCCCCTCGGTCTTCTTCGCCGGCGCCGCTGTCGTGGCAGCCGCCGGAGCCGGTGTCATCTGGCGGGTCCTGGCACGGCTTCCCGACAGCGGTGTGCCAGCTTCGACGCCGCTGAGCATCGCTGCTGTTGAGGACTGATAACGGCCGTTGACTCCCCCACCGGGGCTGCCGACACTGCCTTCGATGAGCGACTTCACCCCGCTGAGCAACGCCTCAGGGGAATTGCCCTCGGCAGACGCCATGGCGTCGCACCTGGCCACATACCTGACGCCACTGCTGCGTCGCTTCGTCACCTGGCGGCATCGCACGCATTCGGAGCGCACTGCACTCGACGTCGCCGGTCTTGTGTCGCCGGCCACGGAGCGGCCATCGCGCACCGTGGACCTGCGCGGCGACGGTGCGCAACGCATGCGCTCGTGGGATGGGTTTCTGCACACGTTCTCGCGCGACGAGGCGTGGGATGTTCCCGTCGGTGCTTACGGCCACACGTGGTCCCATCAACTCGCGGCTGTTGCCGAGGGATTGCGGCACGACATCGGCGTCTTCGCCGACACCGACCAGACGGCGCGCTCCACCATGGGAGGCGTCAACCGCGATCTCGTGTATCACGCCACCTATTGGGGCGCCACGATCGCCGGCAAGGAACCGAACTGGTGGGTTGCGGCGCCGCTGCAGACCATGCGCGAAGGCATCACGTCGGTGGCGCAGGTTCTTGCCATGCTGACGCTCGACGCCGTCCCCGGGTACCAGTCACCGCTGCAGCTGGCCCATGACTCCGTCGCAGCTGGCCTTCTCGACAGACTGGCCAACACCTACCCC
>JBEPVH010000371.1:0-2754 GCA_041691115.1 bacterium
GTGGGACGGCGAACGCTGGCGCTGGGTGCCCAACGAGTTCGCCACCACGCGGGCGCTGCCCTCCCAGGTCGACGTGGTGGCCAAGGCAGCGCCGCGTGCCCAGGTGTCGTGGCTGGAGAAGCAGCGCGGGGATACGCCCAAACGGAAGCTCTACGCGGTCAAACGCAAGATCGCCGCTGAGCGCTCTGACCCGCCGCCCACCAATCTGCCGAAGGTGGCGCCGCCGCCGCGTTAGCGGGAGATCGCCGCCTTGGCCGGGTTGGCGGGCACCTCGTCGTCGGGCCGCATCAACCTGACGTCCGGAAGATTCCTGTAACGCTCACCGAGGTCGAGCCCGTATCCCACGACGAATTCGTTGGGGATGTCGAAGCCGCAGAAGTCGATGGTGACCTCGCGCTCACGCCGCGACGGCTTGTTGAGAAGAGCCACGAGCTTGAGGCTGCGCGGCTGATGCCGGGCGATGTGCTCGAAGAGGTACGAGGTCGTGTGGCCGGTATCGATGATGTCCTCGACCATGAGGACGTCGCGGTCGCGCAACTGCATCGACACGTCCTTCACCAGTTCCACTGAGCCCGAGGAACGGGTCGAATCGCCGTAGGACCGGACGGCGATGAACTCGAACTCGACGTCGCTCTTCATCGCTCTGCCGAGATCCGTGGCGAAGAAAACCGACCCCTTGAGGACGGCGAGGAGGACCAGCGCCTGGGGGATTCCCGAGTACGCCGTGTCGATCTCAGTTGCCAGCGATGCGACGCGCTGCTGGACGGTTGGGGCATCGAGGAGGACGTCGCCGAGCACATAACCCATGGGCGGACTCTGCCAAATGCCGCCGTCGCAATGTCCGCGAGTTGTCCCTTCCCAATTCATAGGCTGGAGCCAATGATCGTGAGCACTCCCTATGGACGCGACGTCGAGGTGGGCCTGGATTCCCGCGGCAAGGACCTCAAGCACGTCTCCTTTGCCGGCCGCGATCTGCGTGATTACGACTTCCGCGGCGCCGATCTGCGCAACGCGGACTTCACCGGATGCCGCATCACCAACTGCCGTTTCGACGACCCGGATACCGACATCCGGGCCTGCGACTTCTCGGAATCCGTGATCGTCAACGGCAGGTTCGACGGCGCCCAGGCGCAGCGCACTGTATGGCGCGGCACCTCGGTGCAACGTGCCCGTTTCGACGGCACCGAGCTGGATGACGCCGATTTCTCGATGAGTGAGGCAGGTGTCCGCACCAACATGTTCGGCAGCAACTTCACAGGTGCCATCGTTCGCCGTGTGCTCTTCATCGGCGCCAACCTGCGTTCGGTGATCGCTGGATCCGGAACCGTTGTCGAGGACATCACCACCGCCGGTGCCGACCTCGCCAACTGTGCTCTCACAGGACCGCGCGACGACCTCTCACTCTCCGCCTGACGCCACCGTCCAGCGTTCGTAGAGAGAGGCGATCTCCGCCTCCAGATCATCGTGTTCGATGCCGAGCGACGCGCCCTGCTCTGCGTCGTCGAAGGTCCGCGGATCCATCAGCAGTGCCAGTACCTCGGCGAGACGCGCCTCCTTGGCCGCGATTTCCTTCTCCAGCTTCTTGATTTCGGCAGCCGGTGACGCTGTCTTGCGCTGCGCTTTCGCTGCAGCACGTTTCGGTGGCGCCGCCAGGGTGGCCGCATGGCGCTCACGGTCGCGGGCGCGCAGCAGGTCGGTGTAACCGCCCAGCACTTCGCGAATGCCGCCGTTCTCGACAGCCCATGTTTTCGTCGCCACGGCGTCGATGAGGGCGCGGTCGTGGGTGACAAGCACCATGGCGCCCTGGTACGCGATCAGCGCTCGCTCAAGCACCTCCTGCGCCGGAATGTCGAGATGGTTGGTGGGTTCGTCGATGAGCAGGAAGTTGGTCTGATCCAGCGCCAGCTTGCCCATCCACAACCGAGCGCGCTCGCCGCCGCTCAGCGAACCGACTGTCTTGAGGACATCGTCGCCGGTGAAGAGAAGTGACCCCAGCATCGTCCTTCCCCTGTCGACACCGACAGGATGTTCACGCAGGAGTTCCTCGATGACGGTATTGCCGTCCAGCGATGCATCGCCGCGATCCAGGTCCTGGCGGTAATGCTTCCTGATGACGCGCGGCCCCAGGGTCACCTTGCCGTCCAGGGGCGGCAACTCCTGCGCCAAGGTCACCAGCAGCGTGGACTTGCCGCAGCCGTTAGGCCCAACGATGGCGATACGATCGCCCGGCGCGATGGTTGCTGCCTTCAATGTCAATAACTCGGTGTCCCGTCCCACCGAGAGATCTGTCAGCTTGAGCGTGATCATGGGCCCGGGGATGTAGCCGAACTTCAACCGCGGGCGCCTGTCGGCGACAGGCGCCGACACACGGTCGAGGCGGTCGAGCATCTTCTGGCGGCCGCGTGCCTCGCGGGCCCGCTGCCCCGCCTTGTAGCGGCGGATGAAGTCCTCTTGGTGGTCGATGTGCGTCTTCTGCTGCTCGAATTCCTTGAGGCGGCGGGTGCGGCGCTCGCCGCGCAACCGGACGTACTGCGAGTAGTTGCCGGGGTAGTACTCGCCGACACCGCCCGCCAATTCCAGCACCGCTGTACAGACGGAATCGAGAAAGCGTCTGTCGTGCGACACCATCACGAACGCGGTGCTGACGCCTGCCATGAAGTCTTCTAGCCATTCGATGGCAGCAAGGTCGAGATGGTTGGTGGGCTCATCGATGAGCAGCAACTGCGCGTCCTGCAGCAGGAGCTTGGCCAGCTC
>JBEPVH010000372.1:0-2737 GCA_041691115.1 bacterium
CGGTTAATGCCGCGCCGCCGGCGACGGCCTGCACAGGCACCGCGTGGGCGATGCGCGTCGGCGGTGGCACAACGGTTGCTGTCGATGCCTGCGAACCGCCGGGCACGACCTGTGCGTAGACATCGATGAAGTCACCCGTGGCAACGGCCGGCGTGCCCTTGACACCGACGTTGAAAGGCACGAGATCCGAGGTCTTGACAAGGTCGTTCTTGCGAACGATGTCGCCGCGCTCCATGTTGACCCCGAACGTCTGGCTGCCGTCAGGCTGATCCTCGGAGTAGGCGAAGTCCTGGGGCTCGGCCTTGATGGGCACGATGGCCACCGTTGTCGCATCGAACTTTGTCCCTGCATGAACATCGGCCTGCACGACCCAGACGTCGACGGTCTGCGAGGCGTTCACGTTGGCCACATAAACGATGGCGGCCAAAACGATGATGATCACCCCGCTGAAGAATGCGACGGCGAGCTGACGGCGCCGGTTCATCCGTTGCACCTATTGGCGCTGGCGTCAGGACGTTGCATCGACATTCTGAGGACCACGGCGGATTCCCTTACGGCGACTTCTGGTAGGAATGCCCACGCCGCAGCGACGTAGACGGCTGGAACTCTAGCCTTCACTTGCGGGCACGATAGGGCCTCTCATGGGACGTGAACGGACACGTTTCCAAACCGTGATCCCCGGCGGGCCCAAGCGCGCCACGAACTCCAAATGGAGCGAGCGGACCTTAGCTTCCGAGCAGGCCGAGGGGCTGCTGGCGCTGCGGCAGCGCGGCAACCGGAACATCCTGGCCGTATGGAGGATGCCAGTAGAGGGCCACAACCTCGACGCGAGCCCGCGTCCAGGGACGGCGCATCTGCGCCTCGAGGGTGCGATGCAGGGCGCGCCGCTGCCGGAAGGGGCGGCGCAGACGGACGCCGACGCCGCCGAACGATGACGCCAGACGAATCGCCGTCATGCCCGCGTCGGGGCCGATGGCGAAGGCCGAGAGTGACGTGACAAATTGAAGATTCGGCGTGGCTCGGAGGGTGAGGCCGATGCCTGCCATGGTCTGCGAATCGATGTTGGCGAGCGTGTTGAACGCGCCCCGCAGTGGGTCGGTCCGCTGCCAGCCGAAGGTCTTGCTGTCGAGCGCCAGGTTCCGCTCGGTAGGAACCATGTTGACGAGCGAGACATCCTCAGCCACATCGATCATCTGCGAGATAACCCAGCCGGGCTCGACGGTTCCGCCGCAATGGTCGGCCACTGTCGACGCCACCAACTCCTCGACATACGGTGTCTGGCAGTGCACCCCGAGCATGACGCGCTCACCCCGCAGACCGAGGAGGAACAGGCCGACGGCTCGTCCCGATGTCAGCTGCCAGATGTCCGCGACAAGACGCTCGGCGTCCGCCGGAGTGGGGATGGGATAGGCTTCGACAAGGTGCATGGAGGCTGAGCGTACCGTAGTTCTGGCCAGAGGACATCCGACGGACAATCGGGGACTTGATGTCGAAGAAATCACGGCGCAAGAAGCCTCAGCAGGCAGCCAAGGCTGAGGCCCCTGAGGAGCGTCAGCGGAGCATCAACAAGGGACGCATCGTCAAGCGGACGCTGCTGGGACTCCTTGCAGTTTTTGTGCTGGTGTTCCTCGCCCTTGAGGTCGTCATCCCCCTGGCCGCCAAGAGCAGCCTCCTCGCCGCCGGGACCAAGGCCCCGGCGATCACCCTCACCGATTCCGGCGGTACGGCGCATACCCTCCCGGATGAGGCGAACTCCAAGGCCGTGATCCTCAACTTCTTTGACGTCGATTGCGGACCCTGCCAGCGCGAGGTGGCAGGCTTGTGCACGGCCGCGGCCGCGCATCCCGGCGTGCTCGTCGTCGGGATCGAATCAGCTCAGCATTCGGCCGCCGCGCTCGAGGACTTCCGCCGTACCCAAGGCAACGGCTGCCTCACCACCACCACGATCGTGCTGCTGCCCGATCCGACGCGATCTGCCACCGCCGCCTACAACGTCTTCGACACCCCCACCGCCTATCTCGTTAAGGACGGCAAGGTTGTGGACTCGGGTTTGGGCGAGGAAGGGCTCACCAAGCTCTTTGCGGCCACATAGGGCTCTGATCTCAGCGCCCTGCTCATATTGAATTTTGTCCGGCATTGTCCGTGTCGTGTCCCTTCGCTCTTCCTAGAGTGCCCGCCATGAGCAGACGAGCAGCGCCAACGGGACCGGACAGCGTTTACTACGCCTCCCTGCCGTTCCGCAACCACAACGCAGTCGCCCCGCAGGTTCGTACCACCGGGACCGACGGCTTCTCTCTGTTCGCTGAGGCCTACGGTGCGCCGATGGCCAACGATGTCGCCAACTACGCCGGCCCCGAGGGTGGCGTGATGGAGCCCATGGGTTCCGATCCCTTCGCCAACTCGGCACCGATTCTCTCCGCACCCGAGGAGATCCCCGCCATGGGCAGGGCAGCCTCGCGTTCGGCCGCTTACGCGCCGGATCTCGGCTTCCGGCGCTGAGCCTTCACTAACCGCAGGGCGAAGCCCCGGCCTTCGGGCCGGGGCTTCTTTTTATGTCCGCAGACGGACGTTCCTGTGGCCGGCCCGGGTAGAATGTCCCGGTTCGACCGTTTGAGGGGGAGGATCCCGGGGTCCGCTCTACTTCACTTCGTTAATCTCGTCTCGACACCTGGAGGCCCCGCCTCGGGCTCAGCAGGATCAGCCGTCACGGTCGTCCCCGCGCCCCCCATCACCAGTG
>JBEPVH010000373.1:0-2731 GCA_041691115.1 bacterium
GTGGATCTGTGCATCCTGGCTGACGACGCCTGCCAGGACGCGCGCGTGATGGCGCCGGGCCGGACGATCGTGATGACCGCAACCGATCCCGTCGTGGTGTCAGGCGACGACCTGAGTCTTCGCCAGGTCGTCGGCAACCTGGTGACCAACGCGATCACCCACACGCCCGATGACACGCCCGTTGATGTGTCGGTGAAGGCGGATGGCAGCACTGCTGTCATCGATGTTGCCGATCACGGCCCCGGAATTCCCGAGGCAGAGCGCGCGCGTATCTTCGAACCGTTCTTCCGGTTGGATTCAGGACGCAGCCGCGACCGCGGTGGCAGCGGACTCGGCCTCGCCATTGTCCGTGCCGTTGTGACCAGTCATGGCGGCACCGTGCAGGCGCTTGAAACCGCCGGTGGCGGCGTCACCATGCGCGTGGTCATTCCCGTCGGTGCCGGCGCAGTTCAGCCCGGTGGGCTCACAGCAGACTCTGAGGCATCTCCCAGCCCTGGCTGAGCCACGGATTGCATCCTGGGGCCATGAACGCACTCGGTCCCGCATCGCCGCTGGTTGACATCGTCATCCCCGTCTACAACGAGGAGGCGTGTCTCGAAGCATCGGTGAGGCGCCTTGCGTGGCATCTGGCCGATTCATTTCCCTTCGCATCGCGCATCACCATCGCGGACAACGGTTCCACCGACGGCACATGGGATGTCGCGCTGCGCCTGGCGCACGAATATGCGGGAGTGCGCGCCATCCGACTTGACCGCAAGGGGAGGGGATATGCCTTGCGGACGGCGTGGCAAACCTCCGATGCCGGGATCGTCGCCTACATGGACGTCGACCTCTCCACCGACCTCAAGGCACTGCTGCCGCTGATCGGGCCGCTGGTCTCCGGGCACAGTGAGGTTGCCATTGGCAGTCGTCTGGCGCGCGGTGCCCGGGTGCAGCGTGGCTCCAAACGGGAGTTCATCTCGCGCACCTACAACTTTATCCTGCGGCGGACGCTTCGCGCCCAATTCTCTGATGCGCAATGCGGCTTCAAGGCGCTGCGCGCCGATGTGGCTGCGACGCTTCTCCCTGCGGTTGAGGACAACGCGTGGTTCTTCGACACCGAGCTGTTGATGCAGGCGCAGAGACGCGGCATGCGCATTCACGAGGTGCCCGTCGATTGGATCGACGATCCCGATTCCCGGGTCGAGATCATGGCGACCGCAATCGCCGACCTCAGGGGTGTGGCGCGGTTGTTTCGGGCTCCGCGGCCAGCCAAGGGTGTGCTCCCGGCAACGAGCTCCGGTATCAAAGTTTCGATCTGAGCCGCGCCGGTGACGGGTGGGGTACGACAGCACCACGGGCCATACGAGCGCCGTCCCCTGGTGCGACCGTGCGGATATGAGCCAGGCGCCTCTGTGGTTGCTCGACGTTGACGGTCCCGTCGTGGATCCGTCTACTCGCGCCATCAAGGATCCGCAACTGCTCGACAACCTCGTGGCCTTCCTTGCCGGTGGCGGCTACGTTGCCTTCAACACCGGCCGCGACGCCGGTTTCGTACGAGACCGGGTCATGGGGCCGCTGCGGCTGCGCGCGACCGAGCAGGGACGTGACGTCGACAGGCTTCTGGACCGGGTGTTCGTGGTGGCGGAAATGGGTGGAATCACAATGCGTTTCGCCGGTGCTGCCATCGAGCAGACCCGCGATCCGCTGCTCACCGTGAACCGGGACCTGACGGACCGCGTGAAGGCGCTTGTGGCGGCCGCATATTCCGACGTGATGTTTGTCGACGACAGCAAACAAACGATGCTGTCGATTGAAAAGAATCACGGTGTCTCCCTTGACGTTTACGACGAACGCCGCCGCCAATTCGCTTTGGACGTCAACACCCTTGTGAACGTCGCCGGATTGGAAGAACAGGTGCGGGTGGGCCTCACAACCATCGCGGTTGACCTCCAGGCGCCCGGTACCGGCAAGGCGCTGGGTGCAGATCGGGTGTTGTCGTGGCTCAGCGAACTTGGGATAACGCCGGCATCAGCGCTCTGTGTCGGTGATTCCGGATCGGACCTTGCAATGGCCGATCGGCTTCACGAACGCCTTGGTTCCAACGTGCCGGTGACCTACGTCAACGTCGGCCCTGCATCGTCGCTGGATCGCGTTCACGAGATCAGATATACGGTGGTTCACGCGATGGGGGAGCCCACCGCGGAGCTCGCAGCCTTCGGCAAAGGGGCGGTTCGGGCCACCTCGAGGGAGCTGGCCTGACCATACACAAATCTGTGTATCGGCGCAGTCTACCGCGACGGATGGTCCCACTGCTGTACGCTCAGCCCTGGTCGCACTCGGCCATTCGCTCGTGAGTATCCCCCTCCTTCTCGAAGGGCCACGGCGCCTACGACAATCTCGAGAAGGACGGAGAACAGCAGATGCTGACAGGTAGCGTGAAGAAGGTCGTCGCCGACCGTGGCTTTGGTTTCATTACTGCGGACGACGGACAGGAATACTTCTTCCATCGCAGCTCGGTCGATTCCAGCATGGAATTTGATCGTCTGAACGGCGGCGAGCGTGTGTCTTTTGACATCGAGCGCAGCGACAAGGGCCCGCGTGCGGGTCAGGTCAAGCTCGCCGAATAGGCAGGCTGGACCCGGGGGGCCCCCAGGGGCGCCCGGGTGCCCCCCACAGCTCAGGCGGGCTAAAGGGGGGGTGGGGCCGCCCACGGGGCCCCCGGGCCCCGGCCCACAACCCGGGCATGCCC
>JBEPVH010000374.1:0-2714 GCA_041691115.1 bacterium
GCGATGAGCATGCCCAGAGCCGTCCCCAACGAAAGCCACAGCGTCGCCGGGGTCACCCAGGTTTTGCGCAATGACCCCGTCGATGGCCGGGACACCATGAGGATCATGAAGAGATCGGCCAGAGGAACCAGCGGAGCGACGATCGCGGGCAGCGCCGGCGGAGCACCCTCGGGAATCCGGGTGAACCTGTTGGGCACCGTCAGCTGAGGCCGGTATCCGCCTCGGGCCCATGGACCACCGGCGAGATGATCTCGGTGAGCGTGCGCACGGCGGTGGCGCCGGCGGCGTTAGCCTCGTCGTAGTTCCCCGCCTTGATGCTGGCAACCTTCGAGAAGGCGCGCATACCGACGCTGATGAGAACGGTGGAACGGACCGGCGCACCTCGATGACGTTCGTCGAACGTGCGGGCGGCAGCGGCAAGCACGTCGGGCAGCGCTCCGACGGTGATCATGCGATTGCCCAGCTCGCGAGGCGTCAGGCCCGTCGATTCCTCGAGCGCCGAGAAGAGCGCGTCGAAGGCACCCGCTTCTGCGGGATAGGCTGCATAGAACTGCGACGTCAGCAGTTCGGGCATGAGCTTGTCGAGGCCAAGCCCTTTGACAAAGGCTTCGCGGGCGTACTGCGCCAGAACCTCGGCACGTCCCTCATCGAAGGCACGCGAGCTGCGGGTGTTGGCCAGACGCTTGAACACTCCTCGCGGCGTCGGCGTTGCCGCATGGATGAGCTCGTGGAGTATCGAGACGACGTCAGTCAGCGTGTCGGCGACAACCTGAGCACGCATTGCCGGATCGACGCCGACGTAGTCGAAGGCGCGGCCCGTGACCAGGTGCTCGAGGCGGCGCGCCATAGGAATCGCGAGCCAGACCTCAGAGGTGTCGCGCATGTAGGCGGCTGTTCCGAGGACGTCGTGGCGGCGCTGCTCAAGGGTGCCGTCAGCAACGAAGCGGCTCACCTCAACGGGCGCGCCGAGCAGATCCGCCGCGACTGCGACGCACCGCGCGTAAAACTCATCAAGAGTCTGAGGTGGCTTCACCCCTCCCCCCTTCGCCATGGCTCCCGAGTATGCGGGGAGGCCCTCCGGCAACGAGGGACAATTCGCGGACAATCAGCGGAGCAAGCGCGTCAAGCACCTGCTACGATCCGCGGCGCCGTCAACGACGGCGCTCGTTTGGGAGGGGAATCCGTGGACAAGGATCAGATCAACGGCCTGGTGCGCCGCACCGGCACCGGCCTTGGCATCTTCGCCGAGAACGCAGGTCTCACCACGCGGCCCGCCCGCGTCGACTCCGGCACTCGCATCCTCAATGTTGACGCCGTTCGGATCTCGACTGTGTCGAACAAGACAGTCATCGGCGGCGTCGCCGCCACCTGGTTCGCCTTCCTTGGCGATGCCCTGGGTTCCACCGGTGCCCTCGCCCCCATCGGCGAGCTGGGCATGGTCGGTGTCGTCGGTGGTATCGGCGGATCGCTGGTCGCCACGGCCCCCGCGACCCCCATTCATGCCACCAATCCGCTGCACCTGCAGAGCCAGAAGCTGCGCCGCGTCATGATCGGTGGAGCCGCCGTTGCCGGTGCCGCTACCGTTGCTGCCCCGCTGGTGGGCATGGGCGGACACGGCTCGGTCATCGGGCTTGCGGCAGCTGCTGTCGGTGCCGCGGGTTACCTCGGCGGACGCTGAGTCCGGAGTTACTCCAGACCTGCGTCGGGCGTTCCCTGCACTGCCACGACCGTCTTGCCGACTGCGTAGTCGGCCCAGCCGGCCTGCTTGTTCAGGGCGTCCGACAGGTAGTGCGAGATCGTCTCGGCATCAGGTCGGCCGCTGTAGCAGCCTGACGCGTCGATGAGCGCCTGCTGAACTGCGGCGGGCGGCACATGCACGCCCGGCTTGCCGCTGCGGCCCTCGCCGCTACGGAAGAACAGGCAAGCGGGGCCGTACGAATCGCCGCCGTCAACGTACATGCACAGGTTCTCTGTCACTGTCGCCTTGCCCGCCTGGTTGACGATGACGGCGACCATGGCAGTCGCTGCGTTCTCGCATTCGGCGGTCAGGCCGCTGGCTTCGAGAATGCGGACGAACTCGTCCTGCATCGGTTCGGCGAGCGGGAAGTTGGCGGTGATGATCGGATCCATGGAGATGTCGCGAAGCGCCATGTTGCGATTGCGCTTGGGCGCCGCTGTGACGGGCCGGGGCGCCGCCGGAGCAGGCTCAGGTTCAGGTGCTTCAGCAGCAGCAGGCGGATCGGCGACTGTCTCGGCGTCGGCATCAGGTGACGCCGCTGCCTGGGTTCCACGCGACGGGCGCGCCGGAGCATCACTGATTCCAAAATCACGGGCGGCGCTGCTGACATGACCGGCGATCTTTCGCGCGTCATCGGCACTCACACCGACGCGGCCCAAAACGTTGGCCACGGTGTCTTCGTCACCGACTGCGTGCGCCGCAACCTCGGTGAGGCGCTTCAGCAGGCTCTTTCCCATCCCATCGTCTCCATCAATTGGCGATGCAGACCATCGTCAGGGGAAGTCGCGGACGGTGGGCGGACAATGCGGCCGAGTTCAGCTCAGTTCAGGCCGTAGTCGCCGAAGTCCTCACTGACCCGCCGGGACGGCTTTGTGGGATCGACCTGGATCTGACGAAAAAAACTGTCGGCCCAGGCGAAGTCGGTGTGAGCCACATGGGCTGCATCACGGTCGGTGTCCATGTCGCCGACCATGAG
>JBEPVH010000375.1:0-2711 GCA_041691115.1 bacterium
GATCGTCGGTCTTGAGCGAGGCATCGCTGCGCACGATGCCCGTCTTGTATTCAATGACGACGGGCTTGCCGTTGCGGTTGTCCACACGGTCGAAGCGGCCGACCAGCGACAAGCCCTTGCCCATGTCGATGTTGAAGGGGAACTCCAGCATTGGCCGGGCCGCGCCGGTGGGCTTGCCCGCGGCATCACGGTGCTGCATGACGTAGACGTTGGCCTTCTGGAACTCATCGGAGTCCACATACCGCCGGATCATTTCGGAGCCATGAGTGAAGAGATGCCCATTCTTGGCCCGGAACTCAGGCGTCTCGGCGATCCAGCGGGAGCGGAACAGGGTGACGCCCAGCCTGCCGTCGACGGCGGTGCCCTCGAGGCGGAGCTTCATTGCATCGCAGAGGACGGCATGGACCAGCGTGCCCAGCCGCGCCTGAGGCGACCGTGCCTGAGGGGCGCCCCAGAGCAGCTTGTAGGAGTAGTCGCCGGGCAGGCCCGGGGTCCCGATGAGCAGGAATGGCCCCGTCGAATCAAGAGCCGCGCGCTCCTGGGGAGTCATCGCGTCATCGCCGGACGGGACGCCGGGTGTCGTGCTCAAAGCCGGCAAGTATGTGGCGCCAACACGGACATCCGGCGGACATTGGGGGGTGTGTTGCCTCGTTATGGCGACCTCACGCGGAAATTTCCCAATCCGGTGACGCGCCACGCACTCATCTAAAGGGCGATCTAGGCTTCGGCCATGGAGCAACTCGATGTGGACACGCGCGCGGTGCGCGAGGCCCGGCGACTACGGGTGGTTGAGATGGGCGGCCACGACGCCCTGCCGGATCCCGTTCGCCTTGGGGAGCCTCCGTCGTTTTCGGACGTTCCGGGCCTCAACGACATGTTCGCCGCCTATGGCACCGGACCCACGACCTTGGCCGTAGCGCGTCTGGTCGAGCTTCAGCACGCTCGCCGCGGCCCGGGCCTCCAGCTCGAAGAGCTGCCCCATGACGCCATCAGCCACCGGCCTCCTGGCCGCCGCATGTTCCCGGGATCGATGCGGGACAACCTGGCCACTCCTGACGCCCGCACCACGCACGACATGGACACCCTCGGTTTCGAGGAGGTCGGGCATAACGGCGGCGGGATGGGTGGAGCCGACGTGGGGCCCTTGGGATTCGCCGCCGTGGAGACGCCGTCCAAGCGGGCTGCCGAGCGCCGCGCGCCGGGTCCCCAGGGCGGCTTGGCGTAGACCACGGCAGGTGGGGCAAACGCACCGTCATTGTCCGTTGCTTGTCCTTTCCCGGCCGATAGCATGCCCGCCATGACCGACTTGGGGGAGCGGGAGCCTTTGGCTGAGCGGGCACTGGGTGCTCGAGGCGGTCCAGGCATGTCCGCGGCCCAACGGGCCGTCTATCTTGAACTGACGTCGATGGGCGCCTCGCCGCAGGCAGCCAACGTCATGGCCCGTCGCCAGAAGGTCAAGCCAGAGGTCACGACCGCGCTGGCCACCGAGCAGGCGACGGACGCCCGCCAGGCCGAGCGCGATCGCCTGGAGCGCGATATGCGCCAGGCAGGTCCTCCCGCCGTCGACGAGAAGGCACTCCAGCCTGCCGTCAACGCCGTTGCCGACACGCTGGCCACCCGCGCCGCGGCGCAGCGCGCCCTCGACATGATCGACCCCGCCACCGGTCTGCCGCGCGGCGCCGTGCAGCGCGAATCGACGTTGCCCCAGCCGACCCAGGCACTCCTCAAGCCCGTCGTTCTCGTTGAGGGCGTGTATGAGGGTGGCCGTAAGGACGTCGGCAGCCACATGGTGGTGCAGGTCGAGTTCACCGGCAAAGCCAACATGAAGAAGATCGGCGATGCAGCCGTTGTCGCCGGCAGCGGCGGCCCCTCGGCAGCTCCGTCAGCGCCATCCGCCGACTCGGCAGCAGCCATGATGGGCGGCGGCGGTCCCGGGACCAGTTCGGCAGCTCCGACACGACCCGCCAGCAAGGGCATGGGTTCGGACGGCGCCACCCTGACGATGGTCGAAGTCGGCGCCATGGTCACCGGCCTGGCAGCACCTCAGGTGGTCATCCCCGCGATGATCCTGCGCACCATGCTGCAGCGCGCCACGGCCGACCGCGGCGGTCTCGAGTAGCCGGAACCCGGCTCAGAGAGGCGGCGATCCCGTCGACGCGGATTCCATCGCCGTGAGGATCAGCGCTCCGGCAACGATGATGATGCCGAGGATGAGGTCGAGCAAAACGAGCGCGCCACGGATTTCGAGAAGACGGCGCATCTAGGCGCTCCGAGTTCCCGCCGAGGTCTGATCCGCGCTGTTCCAGGTCTGGAAGGTATGGCCCTCGAGGTAGGCATCGCTGGTCATCGGGCGCGGCGGGATGTAGCCGAGGTCGCGGGTGGCCTCATCGTGTTCCATCCACGCGGCGACGGCGTCACTGATGGGCATGAGCACCTCCTGGAACAGCCATTCCAGGTCGGCGTCATTGGGCAGGCTCAGTTCCTGGTTCCACGGCGGCGGCGTCACGTTGACGTCCTCGCTGTTGACCCGGATGTGGATCTCTGAGGGCTTCTCCTCCTGGGAACAGATGCACACCCGCACGGAGACGCCGACTGTCGACAGCGTCTTCCATTGCTTCTCCCAGAAACGGGTCCTGTCAACGGAGTGATACACACGGCGCACCGGCTCAGCGACCAGCACCTCACCGCGCAGTGAGCACAGCATGTTGAGC
>JBEPVH010000376.1:0-2703 GCA_041691115.1 bacterium
CAACCAGACGGTTGAGCACGAGGTCACGCCGTCGATCGCCGGCATGATCCGCAAGGTGCGTCACCTGGTGAACGTCGGCGGTGTCGCCGCCGACTCGCCGCAAGGTATCGCCGTGCTCGCCGGCGCAACATCGGAGACCACGTCGTGAAATTGCACGAGTTGAAGGGCGCACCGGGATCCCGGAAGGCGCGTACCCGTGTCGGCCGCGGTATCTCCGCGGGCCAGGGCAAGACATCCGGCCGCGGCCAGAAGGGCCAGGGATCGCGCAAGAGCTCGGGAACTCCCCGCGGCTTCGAAGGTGGTCAGCTGCCGTTGCAGCAGCGCCTTCCCTATCTGCGCGGCTTCACCAACATCTGGCGCCGCGAGTTCGAGACCGTGAACATCGGCAAGCTCAACAAGTTCGAAAAGAACTCCATCGTCGACGGCGTCGCGCTGGCGTCGCTGGGCCTCATCTCCAAGCCCGGTGACCGGGTCAAGGTGCTGGCCGCAGGACGTCTGACGGTTCCTCTGACAGTGCGCGTCGCGCGCGTGTCGGCTGCCGCTCAGAAGGCGATCGAGGCCGCAGGCGGCCGCGTTGAGCAGCTCGAGGATCCGGCGATGCGCTGGGCGGGCAAGACCAAGCGTGCGCCCGGTGGCCGCGCTCTGACCAAGGCGGCTGCTGCTGCCAAGGCAGCTGCCAGTGCCGGCGACGACAAGCCTTCTGTGAAGAAGACGAAGAGCAAGGCGGCTCCCGTCGAGGCGGCTCCCGCCGAGGCGGCCACGGAGCCTGCCGAGGGAGGCTCGGAGACAGAGGCGTGAGTCTGATCTCGGCGCTCGGCAAGGCTCTGCGCATCCCTGAGTTGCGCAAGAAGCTCCTCATGATGGTGGGCCTGCTGCTCGCCTTCCGGGTGCTGGCCTCCGTGCCCATTCCGGGCGCCAACAAGGACGCCCTCGATGCGCTGTTCTCGCAGAACGGCCTTCTCGGCGTCCTCAACATCTTCTCGGGCGGCGGCCTTCGCGGTTTCACCATCGTCGGTCTCGGCCTGAACCCCTACATCAACGCCACCATCATCTTCCAGTTGATGACGGTGATCTCGGTGCGCCTCAAGGAACTCCAGAAAGAGGGCGAGGCGGGGCGGCGACGCATCACGCGCTACCAGCGCTGGCTGACAGTGCCCCTGGCAGCGTTGCAGTCGTTCGCCATCGTCGAGTACTTCAAGGCGCAGTCGGTGACGCTGCCCTCGGGCGTGTCGACAACGATCCTGCCCAACACGGGCGCCGGCAACGACATCTCGATCATCCTGACGCTGACCGCGGGGACGATCATCGCCATGTGGCTCGGTGAGCTCATTTCCGAGTACGGCATCGGCAACGGCGTCTCGCTGATCATCTTCGCGGGCATCATCGGCCGCCTGCCCTCCTCAATCATTGAGCAGGTGCACCTCGGCCGCACAGTACCGCTGATAGCCCTCGGTCTCATCGCCATCGCCGTGACCGCATTCATCATCGAGGTGCAGCAGGCGGAGCGGCGAATTCCGACGCAGTCAGCGCAGCGTATTCTCAATCCACGATCGGGCATGGGCCAGCAGGGCGGACGTCGCAACAACCTGCCGCTGCGCGTCAACGCCGCCGGCGTTATTCCCATCATCTTCGCGATTTCGCTGATGCAGTTCCCGTCGATCCTTGCCAACCTCTTCTCCGGCGCCACGGGCTGGATCAAGTCGGTCGCCGACTGGATCCACCTCAACTGGCAGCCGCAGTCGGGCGGCGCCATCTGGGTCAACATCCTCTACAACGGTCTTTACTTCGTCCTGGTACTCGGCTTCACGTTCTTCTACACCTACGTGCAGTTCGACCCCGATGACGTCGCCGACAACCTCAAGAAGTCGGCCGTATTCATTCCCGGTATCCGGCCGGGCAGATCAACGGCGGTGTACCTGCGTCAGGTACTGGGTCGCATCACATGGGCTGGGGCACTCTTCCTGGCTCTGATCACCGTGCTGCTGCCGCTGCTCACCGCCCTCCTTCTCAAGATCAATGACCCCACCTTCTATCTCGGTGGAACGGCCATCCTGATCGTCGTCGGCGTAGCCCTCGACACCATGAAGCAGATCGAGGCACAACTCGTCATGCGTCAATACCGAGGCTTCATCCGATGATCACTGTGTTCTTCGGCCCCCCCGGCAGTGGTAAGGGCACCCAGGCAGCCGTCGTGGCGGAGCGCCGTGGCGTGCCCCACGTCTCGACGGGCGAGATCCTTCGCGCCGAAGTGGCCGCCGATACAGAACTCGGGCGTGAGGCCGGGCCCATCATGGACGCCGGTCATCTCGTACCCGACGACCTCATGGTCCGCATCATCGAGCAGCGCATGGCGCAACAGGACGCTCGCGGCGGTGTCATCCTCGACGGCTTCCCCCGCACCGTCCCCCAGGCGCAGGCGCTCGACGCCATGCTCCTGCGCCGCGGCTGGACCCTCGACATGGTTGTTGCCCTCGACGTGCCCGAGGAGATGCTCCAGGAGCGTGTCCTCAACCGCGCCGGCGAAGAGGGCCGCGCCGACGATTCGCTGGCAGCGCTGGAGAAGCGCATCCGTGTCTACAAGGATCAGACCCTGCCCGTCCTCGGTTACTACCAGACTCGCGAGATCGCCATCGTCCATGTCGACGGAAGCGGCACCATCGAGCAGGTCGCCTCGCACATCCGCGAGACCCTGGCGCGCCACGG
>JBEPVH010000377.1:0-2702 GCA_041691115.1 bacterium
GCGCTGGAGTTGCGCAGCTTCCACAACGACCAGAACGTGCGCAGGTATGCCACTCCAAATTTGAGGACGGAGGCATGTGAACGCCCGGCGTGCCGCGCCTGATAGTGGAAAGGCACCTCAAGAACCTTCCAACCCTGCGCGTGGGCGCGCACCAGCACCTCCTGGACCAGGTCGAAGTCGCGGCCCTTGAGATCGAGACGGCGCACGGCATCGGTGCGCATCAACCGGAAACCCGACGACATGTCGCGCACGCCTAAGGCGAGGCCACGGCTAAAGAAGATGTTGAGAACGCGGCTCAGGATTACTCGGGTGCGCGGCATGTCCGCAGTGCCGCCGGTGACGTAGCGCGAGGCGATGATCAGCTCCGCCTCCTCGCGCCGGGCCCAGACTGCCTTGATGAAATCCGGCGAGTGCGAGAGGTCGGCGTCCATCGTGACGATGTACCTGCCGCGCGCCTTGGCTATTCCCGTGCGGATGGCGCCGCCGTAGCCGGGGCTTTGTTGTTCGACGCCACGGACGCCTTTGCGCTGCCGCGTCGACAACGACTTCAGCGACCCGTCGTTGTGTCCCGTGACGACGAGAATCTCGTACTCCAGCTTCATGTCATCGAGCAGGCCGGCCAACTGGGGCAGCAGGATGGCGAGGTTGTCGCCCTCTTCGAGTGCCGGCATGACGACGCTGACATCAAGAGGCGGCTTGGCTCGCTGGTCGGCTGCAGTGGCCTGAGATTCAGCCCAGCGACCGGCCTCCGCGGGCAAGAGCATGGGGATGCCGTCGCGCACCGGAAAGCGATGTCCGCACCCGCCCAGCAGCCACTCGCCTTCGAGTTTCAGCGCTTGGGTTCCGAGCGTACAAACCGGGCAGAACAACTCCCCCCAGGGCAGGGCACCGGCAATTCTTGCGGCACGTTGATCGCCGGTAGCGGTCACCCGCGGGAGCTTAGACGCCTCGGCACGAGTTGGGAAACGGCGGGGACGTTGCTAGGTATGGTCCGCTGTGGTTTCATTCCCGGTCTAGCCGTACCTCCCATATACAGGTGTATTCATGAGCAAGCTGCCCCGGTCGATAACGTTGATTGGAGCGATTGCCGTGCTCGCGTCCTGTAGCACGACGACCACGCCCACCGCCTCGGGCGGCGGTGCCACTCAGGCTGCGACGATGACCCAGCCCGAGCGCGTGGCCAAGGTCGAGAAGAGCACCGTTCAGATCCTCGGCAAGGAAGGCGACAACACAGTCGGTGGCACCGGCGAGGTGGTCGATGCCTCCAAGGGCCTGGTTCTCACCAATGCCCATGTTGTGACGGGCCTTTCCTCACTCAAGGTCCGTTTCAATGACGGGACGTCGTCGCCCGCTCGCATCGTTGCCAAGGCGCCGTGCGATGACCTCGCCGTTGTCGAGATCGTCAACAAGCCCACGGGTCTGGTGGCGTTGACCCTTGGCGATTCGTCGAAGGTTCAGCCCGGCCAGCACGTGACGGCCGTCGGATACCCGGCGTCGTTCCAGGACCTCACCAACGAGAAGCCCACGGCGACGGAGGGCTCGGCGTCCGCTGTCGACATCGCGGCCGAGCCGGACGCCTCCCTGCCCAAGTACACATCGCTGATCCAGCATCAGGCGCCCATCAATCCCGGTAACTCGGGTGGCCCGCTGGTTGACGATGCTGCCAACCTGATCGGCATCAACACCCTGGGCAATACGCTCCAGGGCGGCCGTGCCATCCAGGGCCAGTACTACGCCATCACCGTGAACCACGTGAAGCAGCTCCTCAGCGGCCTGGAGGCCGGTAAGAGCCGCGACGACATCGGTGTGGCGTTCCTGCCCAACTCGGCAAGCCTCTCGGATGAGTTCGATACGCAGTTCCACACGCCGCTGCCGACCACCGACGGACTGCTCGTCCTGGCAGTCGATTCCGGTGGCGCGGGCGACGACCAGCATCTGGCGTTCGGCGATGTGATTACCTCGATCGAGGACACCACAGTGTCGTCGGTAGCGGATGTCTGCGACATCCTGGAATCCCACTCGTCGGGTAACAAGCTCCGCTTCCACGGCCAGTCGACCTTCGGCACCCCGCCGAAGTTCTTCGCGGACGTGATCATTCCCTAAGGCAAACGTTGCCGAACTGACTGAGAGGCCGGTGCCGCCGTGGCGCCGGCCTCTCCTGTTTGTCACACCCATGTGATCGCCGTCCTCGGCGGCCGTTCCAGAATTGGCTTGAACGGATCAAACCCATGAGGCGGCCCGCATGTTCGGTCGGCGATCGAATGACATTCGCTCCCAGTTGAAGCCGTGCTCGGCCATCGGCTGTGGCGGCCTGGGAATGCCGTGCGCTCATGTCGACATGCGCAACAGGGGGTGTGAGACCGCCTGGTGCCTGCGCCACCTCAAGACGACCAAGGCCCGCCCGCTGTGCAAGGTGCACGCCGAGATGGAGGCTGTTGGCGCCGAACAGATCGAGGGTGATGCCGCCGTTGCCTCAACGCTCGCCTGGATGGCCTGGGCTGCGGCCGACGACGTCATCGCACCCCTCAACATCCTCTGCACCCGCCGGGGCGAGGAACTCATCGCCGAGCCCGTCCGCCGTGTCTTTCATGCGGTGACGCGCGTTCGCGCTTGGGAGAAGCAGTGGAAGACGGTGTCGCCCGTCGGCATCGGCATCCGCGTGGCGCTCTGGATCGACGAGCGCAATCCCAGCGAAGTTCACA
>JBEPVH010000378.1:0-2699 GCA_041691115.1 bacterium
AGACCCAAACCGCATTAGCAGTGCGGCGCCATAGACCAGACTAGGCGAAGCCTCCCCGACGCCCGCCGACGCCGACAAAGGCTCCGACATGCATCGGGCAGAAACTCTATCTGGCCCGGCGAACCGTTGTCGGCTCGACGGCGATCGCCGGCATGATGATCTCGTTGACCAGGGTATCGACGGTCTTCTGGTCCAGCAGCGGCTCGGTGCGCAGCACCAGCCGCTTCATCATCAGGCCGGGGATGAGCTCGGTGATCAGATCGACCGGAGCGTCGGCGCGGACGTCGCCGATCCGCATGCCCCGTTCGAGGAGATCGCGCAGGCTCCGCTGCCGCGGGCACACCACCGATGTGTACATCGCCTGGCTCAGCCCCGGGTTGCGGGTGACCTCGGCTATGACGCAGCGCAGCGAGTCGGTAGCCATCCGGCTGGCGCCCGCGGCGACGGTCTGGAACATCATCACCAACGCGTCGCGCGTGCTGACCGAATCGGGCAGCTCCTGGGCCAGGGTGGTCCCCTCGACGTGTGGAATGGCCCGGCTGACCGCCTCGGCGACGAGCTTCGCCTTGTCCGGCCAGCGCCGGTAGATGCTCGCCTTGCCGGTGCGAGCTCGCGCCGCGACGCCTTCGACGGTGAAGCCGGAGTACCCGGCGCCGCGCAGCTCCTCGAGCGTGGCGGCACAGATCGCCTGGGCAAGCGTCTCCCCGCGCCGACGCTGACCGGCTTCACGGGTGCCTTCCGGCGTGTTCACCTCGTTGTCATACCTCACTGTTAAACCAGTTGCATGATCTCGTTCACTCTACGATTGGGAACGATTGCGGTTCCTACCAGACTAGCTCTAGGGTAGCCAAAGTAAGAAACGTCTTCGTCTCTTAAGCAGTTGGATCTCGAAGGAGTTCGGCCTTGACGGCAACATCGGAACGAACGGCCAACGGAGCACGCCGGGAGGCCCACCCGGGCCTCGTGCTGCTGCTGATCGCTGGCGCACAGCTCATGGTCGTGCTCGACGCAACGATCGTGAACATCGCCCTGCCCACGATGGGCGACTACTTCCAGAAGACACAGACGTCGATGACCTGGGCGCTCAACGCCTATACGCTCGCCTTCGGCGGCCTGCTGCTTCTGGGCGGGCGCTCAGGTGACATCCTCGGCCGTCGCAAGATGTTCATCATCGGTCTGGGGCTGTTCACCCTCGGCAGCCTCCTCGGCGGCCTCGCCGTCTCGTTCCCGTTCCTCCTCTTCGGCCGGGTCGTGCAGGGCCTCGGCGGCGCGATCGCGTCGCCCACCGCGCTCTCCCTCATCACGAACGCCTTCGAGGAAGGGCAGGCGCGCACCCGCGCGTTCGCGGTGTACGCCGCGGTCTCCGGCGGCGGCGCCGCTCTCGGCCTGCTGCTCGGCGGCATCCTCACCGACCTGCTCTCCTGGCGGTGGGTGCTGTTCGTCAACGTTCCGATCGGCGTCGTGCTCATGGTCGGCGCCTTCCTGTACCTGCACGAGACCGAGCGCCACGAGGGCGGTTTCGACTACCTGGGCGGCCTGCTGTCCGTCGTCGGCATGGTCAGCGTCGTCTACGGCTTCATCCATGCCGCCAACGACGGCTGGAGCAACGCCATCACCATCCTCACGCTGGGTGGCGGCGCGCTGCTGCTCCTGGTGTTCTTCCTCGTCGAGACCCGGGTCTCGGACCCGATGGTGCCGCTGCGCGTCGTACTGGACCGCAACCGCGGCGGGTCCTACCTGGTCATGCTGATCGTCGGTGCCGGCTTGTTCGGCATGTTCTACTTCGTGACCTTCTTCGTGCAGCAGGTGATGCGGTTCAGCCCGCTGCGGGCCGGCTTCGCGTTCCTGCCGGTGGCATTCGTCATCGGTATCACCTCGCAAGCCATGACGAAGTTGATGCCGAAGTTCGGTCCGAAGCCGATGATCCTCACCGGCACCGTGCTGCTCACCGCCGCGATGCTGTGGTACTCGAGGGTGAACGCCTCGTCCGGTTACTGGAACCTGTTCTTCCCAGGCATGTGCGTCATGGCCATCGGCATGGGCTGCATCTTCGTGCCGCTGACCACGGTCGCGGTGGCGAAGGTGCAGAACACCGACGCCGGCGTGGCGTCGGCCATGCTGAACGTTGGCCAGCAGGTCGGCGGTTCCATCGGTCTGTCCGTGCTGGCCACGGTGGCGGCCACGGCCGGGAAGAATTTCGTCAAGACACACTCCAGCGCGTTCCCGCAGGCATTGGCCCAGCTGCCTCCGCCGTTGCGGCGCACGGTGGGCGGTTTCGTGCAGAACAGCGGCTCGAACGGTCCCGAGCAGGGCCAGATCAAGCACTTCATCGCCGGACTGCCCGCCGAACAGCAGGCCACCGTCTCGAACTGGTTCCACGGCCCCTACCACGACGTGACCGCGCACATCCAGGCGCACGCCTCGGCGATGGGCTTCCTGGCCGCGGCCTGCTTCGGCATCGCCGCGATCGTGGTGGCCGCCCTCTTGATCAACGTGAAGAAGTCGGACGTGCCGTCGGATCCTTCGCAGTTGATGGGCGCCGGCGTCTGACGCTCCGGCCCGCGGTGGTCAGCACTCGATCACGTTGACCGCGAGGCCGCCGCGGGCCGTCTCCTTGTACTTGATCTTCATGTCGGCGCCGGTCTCGCGCATCGTCTTGATCACCTTGTCGAGGCTGACGATGTGCTCGCCGCTGCCGA
>JBEPVH010000379.1:0-2694 GCA_041691115.1 bacterium
AGGTGCCGTTCCTCAGCAAGATCACGGGCGTGCCTATGGTGGAACTGGCGACGCGTGTCATGGTGGGGGAGTCGCTCTCCGATATGGGCTGGACGACAGGCCTCATGGCTGCGCGGCCGCTCGTTGCTGTCAAAGCGCCGGTCTTCTCGACGGTGAAGTTGGATTCCGTCGATTCCGCACTCGGTCCCGAGATGAAGTCCACCGGCGAGGTCATGGGCATCGACACGGATCTCGGTGCGGCCCTGCACAAGGCGTTCATCGCGGCCATCGGGTCCGTCCCGTCATCCGGTGGCGTTCTCTGCTCCATCGCCGACTCCGATAAGGAAGAGGCACTTCCGCTGCTGCGCACTCTTGCCGATCTCGGCTTCTCGCTATTTGCCACCGGCGGCACATCTGCGGCGCTGGCACGGGCCGGCATCGCTGCCATGCCTGTCGGCAAGATCGGCCACAGCCGTCCCTCGGTCATTGATGTCATCGAAGAGGGCCGCGTCGGCCTGGTCATCAACACGGTGTCGCACTTCGAGGCGGAGGAGATGCCCGAGGATCCGCATCTGCGGTCCGAGGCAGGCCGAACAGTCAAGGACGGGCATCGCATCCGTCGCGCCGCCGAAGCGCGTCGCGTCCCCTGCTGCACCTCGCTTGACACGGCCAAGGCACTCATCGGCGCCATCGAGCGCCAACGTCGCGGCGAGACGTTCTCGGTGGCGCCGGTCAAGGCCTACCGCGACGGCAAGGTTGAGGCGCGTCGGTGACAGTCGACAGGACCCGTATCCGCGATGAGCGCGGCGTGGTCACCGGTATCGAGGAACTCGGCGGCGGAATGGTTGAACTCTCCGTGCGGCTGCCGCACATCGCAGCCCACGCGCAGCCCGGACAGTTCGCTCAACTCCGCGTAGCCGATGCCACCGCGCCTCTTCTGCGTCGGCCATTCTCCGTAGCCTGGGTGGACGCCGACGTCTGCGCTTTCGTCTTCGGACGCGTCGGCGAGGGCACCCGCGCACTCGGTGCGCTCACACCCGGGGCTGAGATCGATGCTCTGGGCCCGCTCGGTACAGGATTCACCATCACCGGCATCACTGACGCCGTCTGCGTATCAGGCGGACTGGGATGCGCACCCTTTCCGCTGCTGGCGCATGCACTGCGTGATGCCGGTGCCAATGTCACTATCGTCTCCGGTGCCGCTACGGCAGAGCGCCTGTATCCCGCTGAACGATTCCAGCGCGGCGACAACAGCATCCGTGTCGTCGAGACAACAGATGACGGCACCAAGGGTGCCACCGGCCGCGTGACCGACTTGGTGGCACCGCTCATCTCGGCCACTACATCCGTCTTCGCCTGCGGCCCCAACCCCATGCTGGCGTCACTGGCGAAAGTGCTCGGGGCAGCAGTCCCAGCGTCCGCCGAAGCATCCCTGGAAGCTCCCATGGGCTGCGGCTACGGAACCTGCCTCGGTTGTGCGCTTCCCGCCATCCGCGACGGCGAACGCGTCTGGGCGCTGTGCTGCAGCGACGGGCCCGTCATGCAGGTAGGCGAGGTCGACTGGGTGCAACTCCTGGCACTTCCCGGAGCGTCCGTTGCCTGAGGTAGATCTGTCCGTCGACTTAGGCCGCGGCCTGGTGCTGCCCAACCCTGTTGGACTCGCATCGGGCACCGCGGGATACGGTTTCGAGCTGCGCGACATGATCGACCTCGATGCGCTCGGTGCGCTCTACTCCAAGGGCACCACACCCGAGGCGCGCCCGGGCAATGCACCGCCTCGCGTTGCTGAGGTGCGCGGCGGCATGCTCAACTCCATCGGGTTGCACAACCCCGGCGTCGACCACGTCACCTCTGTGTACGCGCCGCAGTTCGCCACCTGGCGCATCCCCGTGGTCGTCAATGTCGCGGGTGGCACCGTCGAAGACTACGTGCACTGCGTGCAGCGCCTGGAGGGTGTTGCCGGCGTGGCGGGTATCGAACTCAACATCTCGTGTCCCAACATCGCTCATGGACTCGACTTCGGACGCGACCCTGCCGCCGCCGCACGTGTGGTCGCGGCGGTGCGCGCCATTTCGGCCATGCATCTCATGGTCAAGCTGTCGCCCAACGCCGGGAGCATCGCCGACGTCGCTAAAGCAGTCGAGGATGCGGGTGCCGATTCCATCTCCGCCGTCAACACCTACATCGGCATGAAGGTTTACCTCGGTGAGCAACGCCCCGTTCTGCCCCGCGGTATAGGCGGTATGAGCGGACCCGCCATCAAGCCGCTGGCAATCGCCGCTGTTGCGGCGGTACGTGGAGTCGTTTCCATCCCGGTGATCGGTGTCGGCGGCATAACCACGGCAACCGACGCCCTCGAATACTTCGTTGCCGGTGCTGACGCAGTGCAGGTGGGCACCGCCTCATTCGTTCGTCCGGCAACGGCATTGGACGTTCTGGAAGGGCTGCGCGGCCACGTCGCCTCGACCGGCCGCCCTCTCACCTCACTCCGCTGGAGCGCTACGCCCGCCTGACCTCAGGTGGTGAGCGTCGGCGGACTGCCCGGCACCGTGACCGTCGACGGGGCACCGCCACCGGCCGCGGTGGGGTCGATTGTGAGCGTGCCGTTGTTGCTCACCGACATCTGATAGACGGCGATGGACGCCAGGGTCGCAGAGCCATTGGGATCGATGGTGGCGATGGAGTTGGCCCCGTAGATGCTGCCGACGTTAAAGG
>JBEPVH010000380.1:0-2691 GCA_041691115.1 bacterium
TCACCGAGCGTTGGGCGTTGAAGTGCATGCCGTCCTGCGCTTCGCACTCGCCCCGGCGATGGACTTCTACATGCGCCGGCGCTCGTCCGGCCGTGAAGGACTCGATGCGGTCAAGGGACCGGTCATCCTCGTGGCCAACCACTCGAGCCACATGGACACGCCGGTCATCCTCGCCTCGCTGCCGCGCAAGCTGCGCAAGCGCACCGCGGTCGCCGCCGCCGCCGATTACTTCTACCGCAACCGCCTGACCGCGGCCGTCGTCTCGCTTGTCTTCAACACGGTGCCGATCGACCGCAACGGCGGCGGTATGGGGCGCAAGACGACGGGCAACCTCGACAACCTCCTCGACCAGGGCTGGAACCTGCTCGTCTACCCCGAGGGGTCGCGGTCGCCGGACGCTTCCATGCGCCGGCCTCATGCCGGGATCGGGTTTCTGGCACGGCACACCGGAGCGACGATCCTGCCCGTCGCCATCTGGGGCTCGGAGGCGGTCCTGCCCAAGGGTGCCAACCTGCCGCGCCGTAACCACGTTCACGTGGCCTTTGGGACTCCGTTTGAGCTTCCCGATGCCACAGCCGGCGGCGCCAAGCTGGGGAACCAAGCTGTCGCTGACATGATGATGTGGCACGTCGCTGAACTCCTCCCGGCGCGGTATCGCGGCGTCTACACGTCGGCTGCTGCTGTCAGTGCGGCCGAACCGCCGCCGAACTGAGAGCAGAGGTCTCCGCCCGTACAATCCCAGGCGTGCCGGAATACGTCGCCTTCGATCTCGAGACGACGGGCCTCTCGGTCAAGACCGACCGCATCATCGAGGTCGGGGCCGTCCGCTTCGACGCTGCGGGGGCGATCCTCGGCGAACTCGAGATACCCGTCGATCCGGGAATGCCAATCCCGCTGGCCATCCAGCGCCTCACCGGCATCAACGACGCCGATGTTCTCGGCCAGCCGACGCCGACGGAGGCGCTGGCCCAGTTCCTCGACTTCTCCGCAGGCGCCCACCTCATCGCCCATGGCGCCGAGTTCGACGTCGCCTACTGCGCCGCCGTGATGCCCGGTGCCTTCAACCGCAACGACGTCTTTGACACCCTGGAGCTGGCGCGCATCCTCATGCCCGCGGCGGCGTCGCACTCACTGCCGCTTCTGGCCACGGCCCTGGGCATCGGCCATGACAGACCGCATCGCGCGCTGTCGGACGCGCAGGCGACAGTCGACCTCTTCCTCATCCTCATGCGCACCGGTGCCGAATTGCCGGCCGGCGTGCTGGCGACGGCGCGACGCCTGCTGAGCGGTGCCTCGCATCCGCTGGCGCGTTTCCTTCTCAACGTCGTGCCTGGTGACGGCGATGCGTCGCGGCCAGATCTTCCCGGTGGCCATGCGCCGCCACCACGGCCGTTGCGCGTGCCGCGCAAGGATGCCGACATCGCTGCGGCGGCGATAGCGCTCATTGGTCCGGACGGCCCGCTGGCCGGCGCCGACTATGAATATCGCGAATCTCAGATCGAGATGACGCGAGCGGTAGCTCAGACATTCGAGCGATCGGGAGCCTTGCTGGTCGAGGCGGGGACGGGGACCGGCAAATCATTCGCCTACATGGCGCCGCTGCTGCTTCATGCCGTCAATACAGGTGAGCGCGGTGTCGTCGCCACGGCGACGATCACGTTGCAGGAGCAGCTTGTCGACCGCGACGTGCCGCGCCTGACCGCGGCGATGGATGATCCCGCGATCGTCGCCATGCTCAAGGGCCGCCAGCACTACATCTCGCTGCGCCGCTGGCAGCGCTTCCTGGCGACGCCTGGTGGCGATGACATCGACACGATTCGATTCACCCTGAAGATCCTTGTGTGGCTGGCGACCAGCACCACGGGTGACCGTGGCGAACTTCGCCTGGCGTCGGTCGAAGATGCCCTGTGGCGGCGCATCCGCTCCGACTCGGGCGATTGCCTGGGATCGGCTTGTGCCAACTGGACAGGAGCGCGCTGCTTCATGGTGGCGGCACGTCGCGCCGCCGTCGAGGCGGATGTCGTCATCACCAACCACGCACTGCTGCTCGCCGACGCCGAACGCCAGGGGACCGTTCTCGACAATTACAGAGCGCTGGTCGTCGATGAGGCGCATCGTCTTGAGGAATCGGCGACACGGCAACTCGGTGTGCGCTTGAGACCAGGCGATGTGCTGGAGGTCATCGACAGACTGCCCTCGATACCCGGCAGTGAGGCGGCGGAGCTTCTGGGCGAGGCGCACGACGCCGTGCGCCGCCTCTTTGGCGACATCAAGGGACTGATATCCGCCCAGCTGGGCAATGATTCGTCGGCCAACGGCACCATCGCCTGGACTCTTGACCTTGCCGAGACAGCGCCGGGTCAAGTGGTGGCGCGCGCTGCGTCAGCCGCGGTCCGCGCCCTCCGTGGAGCTGCGACGGCACTGGCGGCGGCGCCGCAACTCGATGGCTCACGGCTGCCCCAGCCCGAACGCGCCGATGATGAGGCAACCTTGGTGGCGGCGACGCTTCTCGATGCAGCTCTTGGCATCGAACATGTGGCGTCGTGCGGCGGCGAGGGCATTGTCACGTGGCTGGAGTTGCGCGCCGAACAGGCGGAGATGCATGCGGCACCTGTCTCGGTGGCGGGCGAACTGAGCCGCACGGTCTTCGGCCGCGCCGATTCGGCAGTGCTGACGTCGGCAACGCTGGCG
>JBEPVH010000381.1:0-2690 GCA_041691115.1 bacterium
CCGTGGGCGGCTACATCCTCACCGCCGTCGTCAACCTGGTGATCGTGCTGCTCCTCGGCTTCCTTTGGTTGACATCGTCGGACAACCTCAAGGCCTTCATCGTCGACCTCTTCCCGATCCGGCATCAGAATCTCGCGTCAGATGTCATCCGCGAGATGGGCTTCCGCATCGGTGGCTATCTCCAAGCCACTGCTCTCAACATGGCGGTCGTCGGCGTCGCCACCGGAATCGCCGCTGGTTTTCTGGGACTGCCATCACCGATCCTGCTCGGCATCTTCGCCGGGCTGACGGGCGCCGTCCCGCTGGTCGGTCCGTTCATCGGCGCTGTGCCGGCTGTCCTCCTCGGATTCACCGTGTCGCCCACCTATCCGCTGGTGGTGATCCTTGTGATCGCCGTCATCCAGCTGCTGGACGCCAATCTGGTGCTGCCGCAGGTGATGAACCGCGTGGTGGCGCTGCCGACGCTGACTGTGGTGCTAGCACTGCTGGCAGGTGGTGCTATCGCAGGCATGGCAGGCGCCCTGCTGGCGATCCCGCTGGCCGCCGCCCTTCAGGTCGTCATCGTCCGCGTGCTCGTGCCGATGATTCACAGCGCCCAGGGCCGCACCGAGGAAGCCGCCGCCAAGGCGGCAACGCCCTTGTCCCCCGCTCTGCGCGGCAAGAGCACCGGCCATCGGACCCGTGCCGCCGGCTGACGCGCCTCGCGCCCGCCTGGTCGGCGCCGATGCCACGCGAGCGCTGGCAACCGTCGCGGTCATCGCCATCCATGCCGCCGCCTGGCCGTACGCACCCGGCACCCCCGGCAAGCACTTCTACGACGGCGTGCAACTGGTGGTGCGCTTCGCCGTCCCCGTGTTCGTCCTGCTCACCGGTCTGGTCCTGGGTTACGCCTATCCCAAGCGGCCTGCCGTCGGTTCATTCCTCAAGCGGCGGCTGCGACGAAGCATCGTGCCGTGGCTCGCATGGGTGCCGATCTACCTCGCATTTGACCTGTGGACCAAGCAGTTGGTGGTCCACGAGGTGAACGACGTCATCGCCTGGTTCCAGGCGGGCGCGGGCCACCTCTATTTCCTGATCATTGTTCCCCAGTTTTACGTGCTCTTTATCGCATGGCCGCGGCGCCATCCATGGACGGCGGCTGCCGTCGCCATGGCGGTGCAGACGATTCTCTGCACTGTGCGGTTGTATGTCCCTATGGATGGCTACCTCGAGCAGTACGTGACCGTGTGGTACGGATTCCTGTTCTTCCCCTATTGGATCGGCTACTTCGCGATAGGTGTCGCACTCGGCGGCGAACCGCGCATCAGTCACAAGCGCATCGCCATTGCTGTGGCGGCCATCGCTGCTATTGCCGGCAATGCGCTACTGGTCGCCAAACCGCTGGGCGGCGCGGTCAACGCAGGTTTCGCCGAGGGAACAGGAGCATTCCTGGTGCCGTGGATGCCACTTGCCGCGCTGCCCATCGCGGCCTTGGCTCTCATCGCGGGCCCATCACTGCTGGCGCATCGCCCACGACTGTCGCGGTTGACGACGTTGATCAGTGACAACTCACTGGGGATCTACATCATTCATCCCATCATCCTGTGGGAGTTCGGCTATGCCACAGGGGCCTTCTTCCTCGCCGACTTTCTGCTGGCGATCCCCGGATTCATCGCGTTCATCGCGATCATCCTCGCCCTGAGCATCGTGGCCACCCGTTTGCTCAGTCGTACGCCCGTGGCAATCACCCTGGGAACGACGCGGCGCTGACCTCAGAGAGGAATGTTGCCGTGCTTGCGTTGTGGGGCGTTGACGCGCTTGCCATCGCACATGCGCAGGGCGTCGATAAGGGCAGCCCGCGTGTGCTGCGGTTCGATGACATCGTCGAGATAACCGCGCTCCGCCGCCTGGTACGGCGTGGCGAACTGTTCGCGGTAGGACTCGAGTAGCTCTTCGGTGCGGGCGGCCGGATCGGCAGCCGCGGCGATGTCGCGTTTGAAGATGACCGACACAGCGCCCTGAGGTCCCATGACGGCGATTTCCGCCGTCGGCCACGCCACGTTGTAGTCGGCACCGATGTGCTTGCTGCACATGACGTCGTAGGCGCCGCCATAGGCCTTGCGGGTAATCACTGTCAGCTTGGGTACGGTCGCCTCTGAGTAGGCGTATAGCAACTTGGCGCCGTGACGAATGATGCCGCCGTACTCCTGTTCAGTACCGGGCAGGAAGCCGGGGACGTCGACGAAGGTGATCAGCGGAATGTTGAAGGCATCGCAAAAGCGCACAAACCGAGCCGCCTTGACCGATGCGTTGATATCGAGGGCACCGGCGAGAACCCGGGGCTGGTTGCCGATCACTCCGACGGGCCTGCCGTCGAGACGCGCCATGGCGACAACGATGTTCTGTGCGAAGAACGGCATGACCTCGAGCAGATCGCCGTCGTCGACAACGCGGGTTATCACGTCGCGCATGTCGTAGGGATGATTCGGATTCAGCGGAACCACGCTCTGCAGTTCCACGTCGGCACGGTCGGGCGGATCGACAGGGTCACGCCGCGGCGGTACTTCCTGCGAGTTCGAGGGCAGGAACGAGAGCAGGGCGCGAACCTGCGAAAACGCCTGGTCCTCGGTGTCAGCATCGAAGTGAGCAACACCGGAACGCTGGTTGTGAACGTCGGCGCCGCCCAGCGACTCGAAATCCACCTGCTCACC
>JBEPVH010000382.1:0-2647 GCA_041691115.1 bacterium
AGTTGTGTATAAGAGACAGGACTGCGCTTGCCCGGCCACAGAGCCGCGGGTCGGCCGCAGTGCGGCTGAGTTGCTCAGGAGGAATCTCGGCATGGGAGCAACCATCCTCATCGGTGGTCAATGGGGTGACGAGGGCAAGGGCAAGGTGATCGACCTTCTTGCCGATTCGGTGGACCTTGTTGTGCGCGCGCAGGGCGGCAATAACGCCGGCCACACAGTCGTCGCCAACGGCGCCGTCCACAAGTTCCACCTGATCCCGTCGGGAATTCTCTTCCCGGCGACCACGTGCGTCATCGGCCACGGTGTCGTCGTCGATCCGCGAGTGCTCCTCAATGAGATGGCCGAACTGAACGCGGCAGGCGTGGACACGTCCAACCTGGTGATTTCCGAGCGCGCCCACCTGGTTATGCCGTACCACCCGCTCTTCGACAAGCTCGACGAGCAGCGCCGCGGCCAGAAGCGCATCGGCACCACCGTGCGCGGCATCGGTCCGGCGTACTCGGACAAGGTGCAGCGCATCGGATTCCGCGTCGGCGACCTGATGAAGCCGACGTTCTTCGCCACCAAGCTGAAGACGGTCCTGGCGCAGAAGAACAACCTGCTGCAGACCGTCTACGACGCGGCGCCCCTCGATGAAAACGCCATCCTCGAGGAGTACCTCGGCTACGCGCAGCAGCTGAAGGCACACATCAAGGACATCTTCCCGATCATCCACGAGGCACTCGACAACGACAGGCGTGTGCTCATCGAAGGTGCACAGGGCGTGCTTCTCGACATCGACCTGGGGACATACCCCTACGTCACCTCGTCGTCGCCGACGACGGGCGGCGCGCTGACGGGCAGCGGTGTGCCCTGGCACGCCGTTGATGCAGTCATCGGCGTGTTCAAGGCGTACACCACGCGTGTCGGCACGGGCCCCATGCCCACTGAGATGGACGAGCCCACGGGCAACCAACTGCGCGAAATCGGAGCCGAGTACGGCACCACGACAGCTCGGCCGCGGCGCATGGGCTGGTTCGATGTCCCTGTGGCCCGCTACGCGGTGAAGACACAGGGCATCACATCGATAGCACTGACCAAGGTCGACGTTCTCGATTCTTGCGAGACCATTCAGATCTGCACCGGCTACCGCTTCCGCGGCGAGATCTGGTCGCATCCCATGGCCAACATCTCGCATATGGATGATGCCGAGCCGATCTACGAAGAGATGCCCGGTTGGCAGGCCGCCACCGACACCTGCACGTCGTACGCGCAGTTGCCGGCTAACTGCCGCGCCTACATCGAACGCATTGAGGAACTCTGCGGCGCACCCGTGGACGTCGTCTCGGTCGGCCCCGACCGCCTGCAGACGCTGCTGCGCAATCCCCTCATCGCCGACGACGACGACAACTTCATCGAGCTCGACGCGACAGCGCAGTCGATCCTCGCGGCCTCGCGCAACTAGCTCAGTTCGCGCTCCGGCGCCTGGGGGCCTCGCTCCCAGGCGTCGATGCCGGCGAGCGCACGCTTGCGCTCGGGCTCGGGCATGGACGCGGCGTTGACGGAATTTCGTGCCATATCGGCGAGACGGTGGTCGTCGATGTGCAGCACATCACGTGCCAGCACGAATTCGGCGAGAACGGACTCCGAGAAGAACGTCGTGTCGTCGGCATTGAGCGTTGCCATTAGGCCGGCATCGAGCATCTCGGGCAGCATGTGAGCGGAGACGTTGGGGACGACGCCAAGCCGGGCGTTGGATCCGAGCGACACGTTGCACGGAATGCGCAGGCGCGCCAGGTGGCTGGTGAGCACGGGGTCACGCACCACCGTGGCGCCATGAGCGAGGCGCGTCGGGTGACTTACCTCCAACGCCTCGGCGACTGATTCGGGTCCGACAGTCTCGCCGGCATGGGGATCGATCCACAGGCCGCCCTCGAGAGCGATGGCCACTGCCTCGTGCATGCGCGCGTGGCCCAGTGTCTCGTCACCGCCGTAGCCGAAGGCGACGACGCCGTTGGGCTTCTGCCGCACCGCAAACCGAGCCGCCTCCAACAGGTAGTCGGCATCGCGACCGCGGTTGGGCGAAATGACGTAGCGCACCGTCATGCCGTACTTAGCCGCCTCGGCCTGGAATGCCTTATCCATGCGCGCAAACAACTCATCGGCAGTCATGCCGAAAAGGCGTGCCAGGTCATGCGGCACAAAGCTCGGCTCCGAATGAACAACACCGGCGTCGGCCTCGTCAGCCACAAATTCGCGGCAGATGCGCTCGACATCCTCGGGGGTGGTGATCAGGCCCTGGATAAAGGACGACTGGACCTGGAACGACGCCATCGAGTTGACCCCGTCGATGGCGCGCAGAACGCCGTCGACAGCATCCTTGGGATACCCCTGGCGGTCCGCCAACTCGCGCACCGTCGAACGCCGAACCGAACCGAACAGATGGATGTGGAGATGCGCCTTCGGTAGCTCCGCCAGATCGCGCTTCCCCCCTTCCATCACGCGGTCTCAGCCAAGCCCACGCTGCGGCGGCTCTACCTGAAGAAAGAAGTCACGGGCCAGCTCAAACCGGCATCCCGCCGCCTCGGCCGCCATGGCATCGGAATGGCGGTCGCCGACCATCAGGGTCTGCCGCGGGGTCACGTCAAAGTGCTTCATCGCCAGGAGC
>JBEPVH010000383.1:0-2665 GCA_041691115.1 bacterium
CCGCCTTTCTTTCGAGCCCGGTGGTCCTGGAAGTCGCCCTTGTCCTCTTCCTGCAGTGGCGGTTTGCCTCGTATCTGCTCACCGACCGCCGTATCGTGGTGACGTCAGGCGTGCTCTCCAAGGTGACCGAATCGATCTCGCTGGATCGCGTCCAGGACGTCACCGTGCGCCAATCGCTGCTGGCGCGGATGGTCGGCGCGGGCAGTATCGAGATCGAATCAGCGGGCCAGGACGGCAACGAGACGCTGCACAGGATTCCACGGCCGACAGTGTTTTACAACGCGCTGATGGAGGCCATGGAGGCTCACCGCTCAGGGGTCCGCCCGGCAACACCGGCCGGCGGGGTCTAGCGGCCGGCGCTAGCGGCCAGCGAGGCCTTGTCGAGAGTGTCAATCCGGCGCAGCGCTTCGGCGGCGCAGAGAATCTCGTCGCACTGAGCAACCTCGCGGTACGCCTCGAGGGCGCTGCTGCGGTCGCCGTTGGCGGCGAAGAATTCACCCACCTTGAGCAGTTGTGCTGGCCTGATCCGCGGGTCGTTCATGACGCGCACCTTCCGCTTCTCACACGGACATTCAGCGGACAATGTCCGTGTAAGTGCGCCGGACGCTGAATATGTCCGTCGGCTGTCCCTTCGCGGCGGCAAATACCGCGTGAGAGGGCGTTTTGGGCGTAGGATCGCCGCGATTGGCAGCGGCACAGCCGCCGCGACCCAGGAGTTCAAAAAATGATCAGCGCTGGCGATCTGCGGCCCGGCAACACCATCGAGCGCAACGGCGAGTTGTTCTCGGTGGTCGACTTCCAGCATGTGAAGCAGGGCCGGGGCACCGCGTTCGTTCGCGCCAAGTTCAAGAGCCTGGCATCCGGCTCGGTAACGGAGGAGACCTTCCGTCCCGAGGAGAAGTTCGGCAAGGCACGCATCGAGCGCAACGAGGCGCAGTACCTCTACCAGGACGGCGACAACTACATCGTGATGAACTCCACGTCCTTCGACCAGTTCCCCATCTCCGCCGAGCAAATGGGGGACGCCCTGAAGTGGCTCAAGGAGAACGAGACCCTGACCCTGCTGCAGTACGAGGATCGCGTCCTCGGGGTCGAACTGCCCATTGCCGTCGAACTCGAGATCACGTTCACCGAGCCCGGTTTCAAGGGTGATACGGCCAATGCGTCGTTCAAGCCCGCCACCGTTGAGACGGGCGCGTCCGTCGACATTCCGCTGTTCGTCAATCAGGGCGACAGGATTCGTGTGGACACCAGGACCGGCAAGTACATGGACCGCGTCCAATGACCGAGACAGCTCAGCCGGCGCCTCTGCAACTCGCCGGGCCCGACGACGGCCGCCAATCGCTGGGCGCCGTCCGTGTGGCCAACGAGGTGGTCGCCTGGATTGCAGCGCTGACAGCCCTTCAGGTGTCGGGCGTCAACGCCATGTATCACCCCGGCGGCCAGCAGATCGACAGGATCCTGCGCCGTCCCGTGGCGCACCGCGGAGTTCGCGTCGACATCCAGCCCGGGGGTGAGTTGCGGCTCGGCCTCTACATCGTGATGGAGGCCGGGGGCAATGTTCCCGAGGTCGGTGCCGAAGTGCAGCGCACCGTCGCCGATGCCATCGACAGGATGCTGGGATTGCGCCTCTCCGAAGTGAACGTCTACGTCAGCGAGGTCGTCTTCACGTGACACGCGGCGGCGGCCGGCGGCATCGCGGCCGCGAACTGGCGCTGCGCGTGCTCTTCGAGGTCGAGGGTTCCATCAAGGATCCCGCCGCGGCACTCGACTATCAAGCGCAGGAATTGGGCGCCACCGAGGACGTCCGAGCCTTCGCGCGCCATCTGGTGTACGGCTGTCTGGATGACCTCGATCAGGTCGACGGCCGCATCAGCGAGGCGACGGAGAACTGGGAACTGGGCGACGTCGGCAAGGTAGAGCGCGCCGTATTGCGGCTGGGGACGTTCGAACTGCTCAACGACGAGGGGACGCCTGTCCCCGTCGTCATCAATGAATCAGTGGAACTTGCCAAGACGTATGCCGGCGAGGATGCGGGCAGCTTCGTCAACGGTGTCCTCGGCCGTGTCGCCGCCATCGGCGAGGAGACGTGAGCCGCACAGTCCTCTCTGTGAGCGCGCTGACACAGGTGGTGCGGGGTGCCTTGGCAGCCGAACCACAGCTCGAAGACGTCTTTGTCCAGGGCGAGGTCAGCAACATCTCGCGGCCGCAGTCCGGGCATCTCTACTTCACGCTCAAGGACGCCTCGGCATCGCTGCGCTGCGTCTGCTTCCGCGGCAACCTGGCGTTCGTGCCCTTCCGTCCTGAGAACGGCATGACAGTTGTCCTCCACGGACGCATGGATCTCTATGACCAGGGCGGCAACTACCAGTTGTACGTCGATTCCATCGAGCCCGCAGGTGTCGGTGCCCTGGCACTCGCTGTGGAGCAGCGCAAGAAGCAGTTGCATGCCGAGGGCCTGCTGGATCCGGCTCGCAAGCGTCAGTTGCCGCTTCTGCCGGCGCGCGTTGTCGTGGTGACGTCACCATCGGGCGCGGCTCTGCGCGACGTCATCACGGTGATCCGACGGCGCTCGCCCATCACGGACATCGTTGTGGTGCCGGTGCAGGTGCAGGGCGAGGGCTCGGCCCCCCCCAAAGGGGGGGGCAGCGGGCGGGGGCCCCCC
>JBEPVH010000384.1:0-2655 GCA_041691115.1 bacterium
GGGCCGGGTCATGCGCGTCCTCCTCGAGGACCATCGCGAGCGTGCCATCGACCTTGTCGACGGCATCAAGGTCTTCGTCGACTCCGGATTTGTTCTGGTGAGGCCAGACCCCGACGCGCCGTCGTATCACATCGTCGCTTCAGTCTCCGACGCCGATCAGGGCCGCAGCCTGCTGGAGCAGTACGCCACCCGCGTCCGCGAGGCTCAGGGCGTCGACATCGACGCCGTCCCCGTCACCGAGTCCTGAGGACCCTGTCGGCGTCTCGGCGCGGGCACCTCGCGATGTTCGCTGCCTGCGGTGACCGAACCGCGCGGTGTAAGGTCGCGCGGGTCAAGGTTGGGTGTGCCGGGAAGTCTGGTCGGCAGGAGATTTCGTGACACCCTCGCAGCGGGCCATCGGGCTTCTCGTTTTCCTCTCGATCACGGCGGTCCTGCTTCGCCTGGCAACGCGCCGGATCCCCGTGCCGTTCCCCGTCGTGCTGGCCGTTGCCGGCCTGGTGGGTGGAGCGGTGCCGACGTTCCCCGTGACCCTCTTTCCGCCCGAGGCGATTCTCGTGTCATTCATCCCGGGTCTCGTGTTCGAGGGCGCCCTCAACATCGACATCGACAGGCTGAAACGCGTCGCACCGGAAGTTGCGGCATTCGCAACGGTGGGGGTGCTGGCAACCGTCGCCGCCGTGGCCGTGACAACTCGTGCTGTCCTCGGCGTGGACTGGATCGAGGCACTGCTCCTCGGAGCCATCCTTGCCCCGACGGATCCCGTCGCCATCGTGGCGGTGCTCCGAGGTGGCAGCGCGCCGCGGCGTCTCACCACGATGCTGGAGGGAGAGAGCCTCTTCAATGACGGAACCGGGATTGCAGTCTTTGCGGCTGTGATGGTCGCCCTCTCCGCAGGTTCGATATCGGCATCGACGGTTGCAATGAACCTGGCGACCATCACCGTCGGCGGCATCCTCGTGGGTGGGGCGTGTGCCGCCGCCGGTAGCCTTCTGTTGCGTGCCACCGACGATCCGGCGACCGAGGTGCTCATTTCGCTCGCCATGGCATATGGCAGCTACTTCATTGCTGATGTCCTCGGAGTCTCCGGCGTTGTCGCGACGGTGACGGTGGGCGTGGCTGTCGCGACTGTCGAGCGACGCACCATGATTCATTCGCCGCAGATGCGCGACACATGGGCGCTGCAGGCGTACATCCTCAATGCGCTGTTGTTCTTGCTGGTGGGGAGCCAGGTGTCGGCGCGTGCTATCGCTGGACAGTTGGGCCCCGTGCTGGCTGTCGTTCTCACGATGCTCATCGTCCGGGCGGCGATGGTCGTCCCGGTCATGGCGGCCCGTCGGCGGCACCGTATCGCCCTCCGATGGCAAAGCCTGGTGGTGTGGGGAGGCATGCGCGGCGCCCTGTCCGTCGCGTTGGCACTGTCGATTTCCGAACGCACGGACATCGACCCCCGGCTCGCCACCGTAGGATGTGGTGCAGCGATTCTGTCGCTGATCCTTCAGGGGAGCACGGCGCCGGCGCTCGCTCGCCGTCTCGGTCCGCAGCCACCCCCACACGATTCCGGAGAGCACGGCGCCCCCGATCCTGTGACGGCCGGGTGAAGTCCTTGTCCTCGCCGCGCACGGACGTTTTTGGCGGCGTATTCTGAGGCCGTGGCTGACACTCTTGTCAATTGGGATTCCGCCCTCACCCGGCTGGCGAGTGGCGACGTCCAGCGCTCCATCGTTGCCCTGGGTGGGATGCGAGCTGATCTCACCGCCACGCTGCGCTCGGCCACGGACCCTGCTGAGCGTCGAGATGCTGCGCTGGGTCTGGTGGTGAGTGACCTTGTCACCGTGCGTGACCAGGCAACACTGGGCCGGCATCTGGACGCCGTCACCGAGGATGCATCCGTCCACGAGGCGGGTCATGTCGTTGCCACCCTCTGGCGTACTGCCGCAGCGCAGACGGCTGCAGGTCAGCCACGCCGGGCAGTCCGTGCCTCCGATGTTTCCCTGGCCTTGATCAACGCGGCATCACCCGGCGTTCGCGAGAGCGTTGTGTCTGCCGCGGTTGCCGAATATTCCGGCCCTGTGGTTGAGGCGTCGCAACAGCGCACCGCCCCTGAAGCGACGCGGCGCGGTCCCCAGCGCACCCTCTAGGTAGCTACTCGCTCCATCAGGGAGTCGACCGACGTCCGAAAGAGCTTCCATTCGTCGCGGAACATGTGCAGCGAGCGTATTCCCAGGGGTGTGATGCGGTAGTACCGGCGCGGTGGACCCGACGATGATTCCTGCCAGAACGTGTCCACCGACCCCTCCTTGCGCAGCCTGCTGAGCAGTGGATAGATGGTGCCCTCGGTGGTCACCATGCCGTCGAGTTCAGCCAGCGATTGGACGAGTTCGAAGCCATACATCTCGTGGCCGGCAAGCAGCGCGAGGACGCAGTACTCGATGGCGCCGCGGCGCATCTGGGACAACAGCGCGTCACGGGCGCCGTCAACGGGGGCAGTCATCACTGGCCCTCGAAGTAGGTGCGCGTGAAACTGCCGTCGGGGCGGACGGTGATCATGATCCACGTCGCCTCCGAGCCGAACCCCTGCCGTGGCAGCAAGGCCGATGTCGTCGCGTGGCCGGTGACGACGATGGACCCGTCGGACGTGGTCTCGACCTTGCACGT
>JBEPVH010000385.1:0-2646 GCA_041691115.1 bacterium
GAGTCCAGAAACACGTAGCGGCGCCCCAGCCTTTCAGCCGGGACGCCGCTTCGAAAGTCCTGAGAAGTTTTAGGCGATCGCCTGAAACTCTCTCCAGATTCCGTTGGTGTCGCCCTGGGATTCGACATCCTCAGGCAGTTCGGTACGCCACGGCAGCATCAGGTCAAAGACCGTCTCCTGCACCGACCAGAGAACGTCCATCACTTCGGTGATCTTGTTCTGGCGGCGGGCGAGAAACTCGTCGATGCGCCGGGTCGCGTCGGTGTCGCCGGTGAGGCGAACGGCGCGGCGGGCAAAGCCGAATGTGTCGCGGGCGCGGGTGGCGATTTCCGGGGTCACCTCTTTGATGCCCTGGAGATGCGTCTCCTCGCACGCCGCAATGGCTACGTCGATCTTGTCGACCAACCGCCGGAGGCGGGTCCGTTCCACCGTTTCGAGGCAATGCTGCTGGCGAGCGGCATGGACCTCATGGGTGGCATTCTCAATTAGCACGTCGAACATCCCTTCTACTCTTGCTGTGTCGGCGGCCCCCTTCAATTGGCCTCGCCGCAAGCAATCCGAACTGTATCTGCTTTGATCGTTGACATCAACGGCAGAATTCGGTACAGATCGATGCATGGATCGCATCAATGTCGATCTGCTGAGGACTTTCCTCGAGGTTGCCAGGGTCGAGCATCTCGGCCGGGCGGCGGAAACGCTCCAAGCGGATCAGTCTACGGTATCCCGAAAGATCGCCCGTCTCGAGGAGGAGGTGGGGGTCCCTCTCTTCGGGCGCATCGGCAGGTCAATTCGCCTGACCCCCGCCGGCCATCGCTTCGTGCCCCGGGCCGATCGCGTCGTCGACGACATCCGCGAGGCCATCGCCGATGCCGAGGGCACTGTCTCCGAGGAGACGGGCGAAGTCCATATCGGCTTCCTCCATACCGTCGGCGCCCGGTGGCTGCCGGAGCGGCTTGCCCGCTTCCTGGAAACCCACCCGCGAGTGCGCTTCATCCTCCGGGAGGGCTCGGCCGAGGAGGTGACGGGCGGCCTCTCCCACGGCGATTTCGATCTCGGCATCGTGGGCCCGCCGCCTCAGAATGCGCCCGAGTTGGAGATCCGGCCCCTCTTTCGCGAGCGCGTCGCCGTGGTGGTGCCCGCCAATCATCGGCTCGTGGGCCGGACCTCCTGCACGCTCAAGGATCTGGCCGACGAGCCCCTGATCCTGCCGCGGTCGCGTTCGGGATTGCGCCGGGTCATCGACGATGCCTTCGCCCGCCAGGGAATGCACGTCAACGTCGCCTACGAGGGAGACGACTTCACGATCGTGCAGGGTCTTGTGGAGGCGGGCCTTGGCAGCACGCTGCTGCCCATGCCGCTGCCCGTGCCGTCGACCCAGGTAGCCGTGATCCCGCTTCGTGATCCCCCGATCGCGCGAACCATGTGCCTCTGCTGGGACCGGCGCCGAACCCTGCCGCCGGCGGCACAGCTCTTCATGCGCCGCCTTGTCGACGAGGTGGATGACACCGCCGATCCCCCGTTCGGCGGATAAAAACACCGCATTGCGCACGGCACCTAGACTCCGGCCATGACTCAGGTGCTGGCGGCCGTCGCACTGATCCTGCTGGCCGTGATCGTGGTCGGCGTGTTCATTGGACATACCGCGCGCACTCAGTTGCTGCCTCCCACCTCCTCGCCCGAGGCCGATGCGGCGGCACTCGCCAAGGCACGGTCCGACGCTCAGCAACTCATCGCCGATGCCCGCAACGAGGCGCTGCGCCTGCGCACCGATGCCGCCGAGGAGATCAAAGAACGGCAGGCGGCCATCGACACCGACGAAACTCTTCTCGAGGAACGTGACAGGGTTCTTCGTGACCGCAACCACCATTTCAATCAGCACCGCCACTCGTATAAAGAACGGCGCGCCGAGGTTGACGTTGCCCTCGAAGAGATAGCCGCACAGCGCCGTGCCCTTGTTGACGCGGTGGCCGAGCGCGCCAGCCTCGACCGCGAGGGGGCTGCCCGAGCCGTCGTCGAGCGCGTCGAGAATGAACTGCTCATCGAGCATCCGAGCCGCGTCGATTCGGCTGTCGCCTCGCGTGTCGACGATGCCGAGACGACAACGCGGTCGCTCATCGTCGAGGCGCTGCAGCGCCAGGACCAGGGACATGCCGACGGCGCCCCGCGCACGGCACCACTGCCCTTGGAAGGCATCGTCGACGAGGAGCGCGCGCGCCTTCTGGAGTCATTGGGTGCACTCGCCGAGCAGACATCGATGGACCTTGGCGTCGACCCGGAACGCGATCAGGCAACGCTGCGCGGTCAGGATCCTTTGGGTCGTGAGACGGCGCGACAGGTGGCACTCGAAGTCATGGAACGCAAGCTGTCGGTGGCCGACGTGTCGCCGCTGGTTCTGACGACGCGCACCCAGTTGCAGAAGAAGGTCATGCAGATCGGCGAGCGTGCACTCTGGGAAATGATGATGGAGGGCAGGCCTGAGCTTGCCGAACTCGTCGGCACCCTGCACTTCCGCTTCTCCTACGGCCAGAACGCCTTACTGCATTGCCAGGAAACCGGCTACCTCTGCGGCGTTCTTGCCGGCGAGCTGGGCCTCGACCCCGTGGTGGCTCGCGAGTCGGGAATGCTGCATGACATCGGCAAGGCCTG
>JBEPVH010000386.1:0-2642 GCA_041691115.1 bacterium
CAATCCTGGTACCCCCGGCCCCTCGGCGGGCGGGCGGCATCGCCCCCGGGGGGGCGGCCCGGCGGTCGGGCCGGCCCCGCCTCAACCTCACCCCGCGGCACTGTCGCGGTGCGGTGAAAACAGCCCCGGCCCGGCGGTCAGGCAGCCCCATTTGCGGCGACAATGGCGCGATGTCCTTTTCGCCGGGCGCCGCCCCTCCCGCCGCCAACTGGTACCCCGATCCCTACGGCCGCTTCCAGACACGCTACTGGGACGGCACGCAGTGGACTGCCAACGTCGCCAACAACGGCCAGCAGGCCTCCGACCCAGTACCTCAGGGCGGAGCGCCGGCGCAGCTGCCAGTCCCGGTCGCGAATCACGACCCCATGCGCGTCCAGGGGCAGGTTCAGGGTCAGGCAGGTGTCGCACCCCAGGTGGCGGCCGCCAGCCACTCGATCTTCGATCAGCCCGTCCTGGTTGTGAACCAGAAGACAAAGCTCATCGAAGTCCAGAACGAGTACTTCATCTTCGACCAGAACGGCACCCAGATCGGTGCGGTCCGCGAGATCGGCCAGGGAATTATCAAGAAGGCCATCCGCCTGCTCGGGCAGTACGACCAGTTCTTCACGCACCGTCTGCAGGTGGTGGACATGGGCGGCCAGGTGCTCCTCAACCTGACCAGGCCCGCCAAGTTCTTCAAGTCCCAGGTCATCGTCGCCAACGCGGCGGGCCAGGAGATGGGCCGCATCCGGCAGCGCAACATGATCGGCAAGATCAAGTTCGGCCTTGAGGTCAACGGCCAGGACATCGGCTCCATCAACGCCGAAAACTGGCGCGCCTGGAACTTCTCGATTCAGGACGGCAACGGTCAGCAGATCGGCCGCGTCACCAAGACGTGGGAAGGCCTGCTCAAGACGATGTTCACCACTGCCGACAACTACGTCGTGCAGATGCAGCTCGGGCTCCCCGAGCCGCTGCGCAGCATGGTGATCGCATCGGCGCTATGCATCGACACGGCCCTCAAGCAGGACGACCGCGGCATCAACATCATCTGATCGCGGCTTGTCGACGCCCGGCGGGCGGGGGTCTATTCGACCCCACCACCTTGCCGTGCAGCCTTGAGAGCGGCGTCCACCTTGGGGTGAATCGTCGTCAGGTAGGCGCGGTATTCAGCGCGCGTGGCGCGCCGATGGTCCGACCAACTGAGCATTCCGGGCACGTATACGCGCTTGTAGTAATCCGTGGGCGGTCCGCCTTGAACCGTTGGCGGCTCGGGCGACGGGTGGTACGCCACCACACCGCGAACCAGAACGGAGCGGAGTTCACCGTACATACCCACAGGCGACTGCGTGTGCGGGTAGGTCATACGGTCGATGTCGGTGCCAGGGATGTGGTCGAGCCCGAGACCAAGCGCGGCCACGGCATCCAGCCGAGCGGCTCGCTTCCCCCGAGCGGTCGCAAATAGTTTCATGGCCGCAGTTTGCCCAAGAAGCACGGACATTCAGGGGACAAGACACGGACATTAGACGGACAAGGCCCAGAAAAAGTGCGGTTGGCCCGAGAAACTGTCGGTGCAAACTTCCAGCGATTCTGTCGGTCTTGTGGAACTCCGCTATGTGGCGCCTGATGCAATTGCACTACGAGCGATACAAGGCACACGCCTCTGGCGGTGGCGTGTGCCCCGAGGGACAGTTGACAAGCAGGGAACCACAACTCCCCGAAGCCGACGGAGGTCACCAGTGTTCAAGACGATATCGCGCGAGCAGCAGGAGGTTATAGCGGATGCCCCTGTGCTCTACAAGACGATCGTCGGTTCGCTTGCCTCCGACCCGCGCGAAGCAACCACGCCCGAATCGCCTCCGATCCACTTCGAGGCACGAAACATTCGCATCGTCGTCGTGGACGACGACGACTTTGTCCGTAGTGCGCTCTGCGCCTTCCTTGGCGACCTTGGATTCAACGTAGTGGGGAGCGCAATAGATGGCTTTGAAGGAGTGACACGCGTCACCGCACTCCGCCCAGATGTCGTCCTGATGGACATGAGAATGCCCGTACTCGATGGGATCGAAGCCACCGCGCGTATTTCCATCGAGGTTCCTGGGGTGCGTGTGGTGATCATGTCCGCCTATGACGATTCGTCGCTGCGCGATGCAGCACGAGCGGCCGGAGCCCACGCATACATTCTCAAGGGATCGGCATCTGCATTCATCGAGTCTGTCGTCACCAATGCTGCCGCGACCGCGTGGGACAGGTCCTACAACGCCACTGGGAGCGTGGCATCATGACGACGTATGGAATACGCGGTGCCATTTCCATTGTCGTTATCGACGACAGCGCCCCACTCCGCGCTGCCCTGGTCGACTCGCTCAACGATGAGTTTGACTTGCGCGTCGTAGGCGCATCCGCAAATGTTGCCGATGGCCTCGCAGCCGTCATGCAACACCGCCCCACCGTGGTAATCGTCGACGTCAACATGTCAGGAGGAGGTGGCGCTGCGGCTGCGCGCACCATCCGACTGCGCCATCCTGACATTCGCATGGTGGCGTACAGCGCCTTCAGCGGGGACATCGTGGGGCGCCTGATGAAGGCTGCGGGCGCCGAGGCCTATGTCACCAAGTCCGGCGACATCACTCCTCTGCTTGCCGCAATTCGCGGTGGAACGG
>JBEPVH010000387.1:0-2642 GCA_041691115.1 bacterium
AACCCATATAGTTCGTTGTGTGCGGGAGTTGTGTATTAGAGAGTGGGATCACACCCGGGGTATTTGCTGCTTGGGGCCTAAGAAGTCGGCGGCGATCCAGACGGGACGCCGGGCCAAGATCGAATCCAGGGTCTCGATGTCGGCATCCGCTGCGTCGATGCGGCCGAGGCGCCGGGCTTGGGTCATGGTGAGGGCGCCGGAATACCAGGCCGCCAGAGTCCCGGAATCGAGGCGCACCTTGGCCTGCCCGCCGTTGCTGACGGAACCACGGCCGCCTGCCACCTCGAGAACCACGGGCCGAACCCGCTCGGTGGGGTCGCTGATCTCGAGATGAACCGTCGCGTTGACGCCCGGCGCGTAGCCGCGCGCTCCGAGAGCTGCGTCGACGTCGACGATGCGCTGCATCCAGTTGAGCCGCGTGATGATCTCGATGTCGCGGTGCGGTTCGGGAAGCAGGTAATGCAGGTCGTCGAGCGGCGCCAATGCTGCGTTCTGGAACTTGATCTCGTTGCTCAGCGACTCGGTGGCGCCGGCGGTGCCGAGCAGACCCGCGAGTGAATCAGGTGTCGTGGTGATGAATGCGCTGATGGTCGTGGCAATCGAGTGGTTGTCGCCGTCTCCCTGGCGCATGCACATGAAGCCGGTGATCCTGCCGTTCTCCATCCAGCCGAAGCGGTAGGCGTGCGACGGCTTGGGAAAGATCGGCTGATCGAACCACCACGACGGGCGTACGACGGCGGAGTCATACGCGACTGCATCACGCGACGCCAGTTCGGACAGGACGCTGCTGTCGACATCGCGTACCAAGGATCCGTCGGCGCGCAGGCCTGAAAGCGCTCGTGGATTGACCTTGCGGGTCTTGCCGCGGCCACACACCTCCCAACCCCAGCGTCGGTACAGCCGCGTTGTCGCCGCCCATAGCGGGGCGACGGCGCCGCCGTGGCCCCGGGCAACCTCAGGCAGGTCGGTCATGAGTGCACCGGCGACACCGCTACGGCGCGCGTCGGGCACGACGGCGACGGCGGCGACGCCCATCGCGGGCACTGCCACGCCACCGTGGTACTGCATCAGGGGGAGCAGGATGTAGGCGCCGACGGCGCGGCCCTGGCGCCGTGCTATGCGCACCACCGAGTGCTCGCGTACGCCACCGATCCATACGCCGGTGTCCTCGAGGGGGTCGGCGAATCCCTCGGCGATGACGGTGGTTGCCTCGTCCCAATCGCCGTCCGAGACGACGTCACTGATGACGAGATCGCTGGCGCTCACGGATGTGGTGGTCACAGCCGGGCAGTGTACGGCGGCGGCTACTTGGTGGTGCTATTGGGCGTTGCCGCGCGCAGGGTGCAGCCCCACTGGCCATCGAGGATGACGCCACCGGTGGCGCCGTCCGGCCGCATCGACACAGAGATCGATCCGGCGACACGCGTGAAGGCTGTCGTGTTGACGATGACCTGACCCTCGTCCGCCACCCAGGTGTGCCCCGCCGCGTCCGTCAGCTGCACGGTGGTTCCGGTTGTTCCCACCGCACCCGTGAACGTCTGATATGTCGCCGTTCCCTGGTAGTCGCGGATGATCACGTGCAACGGCTTGAGTTTGGTGGAGTCGTCGGCATTGATGGTGATGTCGATGGTGTGCCCCTTGACGTGGCATGTCCCTGGCGGCGTCAGGTTGAAATGTCCGGTCGCCGCACCCGTGACACCCACCCCGGGGATCGGCGTGGCTACAACTGTGGGCAGTTCATCGCCGCAGGCCACCACGCCCAGAGCCAGAAGAAGCAGTGCAGCGCCGCGTTTCATTCGCTATGTCGGCGCCACAGAGGCGCACTCATCGCAGCAGCGGCACGCAACTCGGCACCGTCGACACGAACACGAGCATCACTGATGTCGAATGCAGCCCAGTGACAGACGACGTCGAGCATCTGCGCCGGTGGCAATGGCCAGCACCACATGATGAAGTCACTGCGGCGGCGCGATCCCGAGTGCCTCGCTGGGCCCGACGCCACAACCATGCCCGACGCCGGTTCGCCGCGGATCGCCGACGGTTCGAGACGCGTGTACTGCACACCCGGTACGGCTTCCAGGCGCACGTCGATGCCGCCATCCGCCGTCTCCTTCCAGGGCTGGGCGGGAATGCTCTCGCGCGGCGCCGCGCTGAGAGTCAGCCGGTACTCGAAGCCTGAGGGGTAGGCGATGAATGAATCGGCAATCGCCGTCACGCGCGGCGTGTCGGCAAGGACAACTCGCCAGGCAACGCCGGTACCGCGATCCTCGGCGGACGGCTGCATCCATGTCGGCGGCGGCGGTGCTGACAGCGCGTCGTCGTCATAACCGGCGGCGTGGAGGTCGTCGACTTCGACGCGGAGCGTTTCGACGCGGGCGCCGGCTGCAACCAATGCCTGTGCCGCAGCGGACGTCGGGTCGGAGAGCGATCCGATGAGCAGGTGTCCCGTCGTCACCATCGAACCGGCGGCGAGTCGCCGCGCTGCCGAGAGCGCACCTGCGGCGCGGAGATCGGTCTCCGGCGGAGCATTCTCGAGGGCGCGCAGCACATCCTCGCGGAGCACCCCCGCGAGCGTCAGGGAACGACGCCCGATACCGCGGTCCAGCGACAGAATTGCGGCAACGAAATCGGCGGTGCCCGGT
>JBEPVH010000388.1:0-2630 GCA_041691115.1 bacterium
GTCCATGTGTCGTTGCGCACTTTCGCCGTGGCCGTCAGGAAGTCCGGCTTTTCGCCGCCATCCAGGCGTGCCTGGCGCTCGGTACGTTGCTGCAGGAGACTGCGCCGCGTGGCCCCAAACTCGCGTTCAAGTGCCACAACGAAATCGACTGCGCCGGCCGAGAGAATCTCGCGCCCGCGGCCTTCGACACTCCCCCGCAGGTCGACGTGCTCGGTGATCATTCCTTCGCGCGACTCCCGGAGAGCGACGTTGTTGACGTCGGTGTCGAAACGGTGACGTATGGGGGCAGGAACTGTCAATGGCAAACGGAACGCCTGACGCGTTCCCGGCGAAGTTCCGTCCTAGGGGGTGCGCAGGTCGATGAACGGCGTGGCGCCGCCGGTGACCTGGGGCAGATGGCCATCCCACTTCTGCGTGGCGATGTACTGGATCAGGGCTGCCGTCAGTGTCGACGCCCGCACCTGATTGGCCTTGGCCTCACCCTGGGCCTGAATGACCGCGGTATCGGCGTCGATCTTGGCGCGATCCTGATGCTGCTGGGCTGTCTGCACCTGCTGCTGGGCCACCTGCTTCTCCTCAATGGCGCTCTGGTAGTCCTCGCTGAAGGCCATGTTGGAGATGAAGATGTCGGTCACGACGATGCCGGGGTAGTTCTGCTTGAGGCGTGTGTTGAGCGCGTCAAGCGCGTGTTGCCGGATATCGGAGCGGTGGTTGAGGATGTCGGCCGCCGGATATTGAACCGTTGCCTCTTTGACGTAGTCCTGGAGGGCGGGATCGAGCAGCGTCGACACGATGTCGTCGAGATTGAGGCTCTGGTAGAGCGAGGAGGCATTGGCCTTCTCGATGTGGTAGGTGATGGTGCCGGTGACGCGGATGGTCTGCTGCTCCGACGTCGCCGCATCGATCTCACTGAACTGCTGCTTCTGGGTGCGCAGGTCGACGTCGTCGATCTGCTGGAAGGGGAACCAGATGTGGTTGAACCCGGGGTCGGCGACGGTGCTCACGGTACCGCCCGTCTTGACGATGCCCACGTGTCCCGCCTGGACAGCGCGGAAACCCGTGAGAACGACGAGTGCGATGACGATCAGGCTCAGGCAGCCGCAGGCCAGTCGTGCCTGGTGGCCGGAATGGGTAAGGCGGCCCATGGGGGTCTCGATCGGATGCGCCATCGGACCGGCACCCTAGCAGGGAACCACCAGGGTCGTCTCTAATGACGCCCATGACTGAGACCGACGCCGCACTCGACGCCCGGGTGGCCGGGCTGGCAGCCATGGTGGCCCGGCAATTGGACAGTGCGATGGCAGCCCTGCACGCCGCCGATCTCGGCGTCGCCGATGCTGTTGTGCGCGGCGATGCGGAGGTCAACCGCACGCGCTACGACATCGAGCAGGCCGTGTCGCGTGAACTCCTTGCAGGCGCCGGCGATGAGGCGCGCCTGCGTCTCCTTCTCACCGTTCTGCACGTCGTCGGCGATCTCGAGCGTATCGGCGACCACGCCGAAGGCATTGCCAAGGTGGCGCTGATGCTGGGCTCGCCATCGCCGCTGGCAATACCGGCGACCCTGACCAAGCTCGGCGAGATGTCATCGGCAATGTTCCGCGACGGTGTCGCCGCATACGCCAGCCGCGACGTCGACGCCGCGCGCGCACTCTGTGCTCACGACGATGTCATCGATGACCATTACGACCAGGTGTACGGCGAGCAGCTGTTGCTGATGGCCGAGAGTGTCGACGACGTCACACTGCGCACCTACCTCCTCTGGGTGGCGCACAACCTCGAGCGTGTCGCCGACCGCGTCACCAACATCTGCGAGCGCACGGTCTATCTGGTGACCGGGTCGATCGAAGAACTCAACGTCTCGAACTATTGAGGCGGGCTGTCGTTCTCCTCGACGTGCCCGAGGATCTGGCAGCGGCGCTACAGCGTGGCCTGGCGGATTCGGGAACGTTGGTGCTGGCTCTGCCCGCCTGGTCGTCGGAGGTGGCGCCGCGCAATGTGGCCCTGATCGTTGCCGGTGCCAACGCACCGGTGGCTGCCGCGGTGGGGTTGCGCCGCACGACGGCTGTGCCGATCCTCCTGTTGTCGCGCCAGGGCAGTTCTGAGCGCGCCGCCGCCCTCGACGCCGGTGCCGACGCGTGCCTTGATCGCGCTGAACCGGTGACCTTCGTTGTCGCCCAGGCACGGGCGCTGTTGCGCCGCCGCGACAGGCAGGAGGAACCTTCCGACGAGCGCCTGATCATCGGTGGCCTGACACTGGACCCGGCAGCGCGCGAGGCATCGGCGGCGGGACTCGCAATCCGACTTGCACCGCGCGAGTTCGATCTTCTCTCGTACTTGGCAGGCCGGCCGGGGCGCGCCCTGCGCCGCGACGAAATTCTTGCGGCCGTCTGGGGTCCGCGCTATGTCGGCGCCACCAACACCGTCGATGTGCACATCGCCTGGCTGCGACAGAAGCTTGCCGAGGACTCGGGAGTGCGCATCACCACTCTGCGTGGCGTGGGCTACCGCTTCGACGTTCTGCGCGCCGCTGTCGCGGGATAATGCGGCGGTGAGCAGGCGAGTCTTCACCCATGAGGAGCAGATGCGCTTCTCCGACAACGACGGACTCGGCCATGTCAACAACGCACGCT
>JBEPVH010000389.1:0-2629 GCA_041691115.1 bacterium
GATCAATACGGGGCGGCGGCCGATCCTGTCGACGATGTGTCCGGCGGGCACCTGCACGATCGTGTTGGCGATCATTGGTCCAGCCACGAAGATGACGATGTCGACGGATGAGCCACCACGGTGCGCCACATAGAGCGGCACCACCGGGAAGATCGCCGAGATGCCGATGAACATCATCAGCTGCCCGAACATCAGGTGCTGAGCCTGGGATAGATGGCCCCGTCGGAGCGCGCGCGCGAGATCTATCACAGTGAAATGCCGCCGCCTCTTGCCCCGACTCGTCAGTCGGTGGGCAATTCCTTCATGTAGGCACGCAGAGGTTCGGAGAGCCGCTCGGGCAAATCATCGAGGCTCATCACCAGTCGCGCCACGGATGTGCCGCGATCATCGAGGCCGTAGATGTGATGCTCGGTGCCGTCAGTGTCATAGGCAACGATGCCGTCGACGACGCGCTTGCGCCCACCACCCTGCGCCGACACCCAGCCGAGATGGATGCAGAGATGCACCGCCTGATGGACGAGCGCCTCGGCCGCCTTGGTGTTACCGCGGAAGACCGGCGAGAACGACGCCAGAAGAGCGGCACGCTTGGTGCCTTCAGCCGCGCGCCGCGCATGCAGCGTCACCATGGATCCGTCGGTGCCCGATGTCATGGCCGAGAGCACATCGACCATCTCCGCGCCACGGGCCTCGCCGAGGAGAACACGGCTGCCGCGATGGCGCAGCGCATGCGCCGCCAGATCCGACATGGTGACGGCAGTGGCGCCCGTCCAGCGCCCGGCCGCTGTTCCCAGCGGAATCACCAGACGGTGGTACGGCGTGCCGTCGCGGCGCGGCCTGTCCAAATAGAGCTCAGGGTTATCTTCAATAACGATGATCGCTTCGATGTCGGCGATCTCCGCCGACAGGGCGCGCATCAACGTCGTCTTTCCTGTTCCCGTGTCGCCGACGAGCAGCATATTGAGACGAGCTTTCACGGCCGACTGCAGGAACAGCGCCATACCCGGCGTCATCGCACCCATCCGCACGAAGTCGGTCAGTGACTGAGGGCCCGTGGTGCGGGGAACACGAATGGTGACTGCGAGCCCGGAGGTTCCGGTGACGATCGGCGACACCGCGGCGGCGATACGGATTGGACCCTTGGCTGTCGGTACGACGGCTTCGGCCATCGGCGAGTCCAGCGAAAGCTGCAGCTTGCCGGTGAGACCGGGAAGGCCGAACAACTGCCGGAACCAACCGGCCAGCCAGACGTCCTCGTCTGTCGCGTTGCCCGCCTGGAACTCGGCAGGCGATTCGCCAACGATGCGCTTGGGCCCGTCACCGGTTTCGATGATCCACATGCCGGCAATGCGGCGAATCTCTTCACAGTCCTGGCCGTAGATGAGCAACGAAAGTGGCCAGAGGTACGACCCCTTCACCAGGCATGCCCATTCGAAGAGGACGCGGAAATCGGTGTCGGAGCGCAGCCGTTCCACCAGTTGCGGCGGCAGGTACTGGCTCTGTGGCTGCAGCGCCAGCGCCTCGTCGACGGCGTCGCGAATTTTGTCGGCAAGCGCCTGCTCCCAGGCAGCGCTCTTCTGTGGTGCGCCACGCACGGCGTCGAGACGCGCCACCAGGACATCAACGCCGGCCAGCACCTCTGGGGGGATGGCAGGCCACGGCATCGTCAAGTTCGCCGGCTGGGGCGCCGCCACCGCCATCAATGACCTCCGAACCGGATGAGCCCGGCCGTGGCCGAGGGTACCATCGAATACGCCGTGGCTCGGCCACAGATAGGAAACGAGCGCCTAGTCAAGCGCTGCCGCCGACCTGTTAGCCACGTGCTCGACCGGCTTGCCACGAAGCCCCTGCTCCCCCTGTGCCTTGGCAGCCACCCGCTGGGTTGCCGCCTCGGATGCGGTGAAGCCGAACTGACGAGCGACCCGCTCGGCGTCGGCAGCCATCTTGCCGTCAGCCGCCGTGAGCGTCTGCGGGTCGTGAGCGTGATGAACAGCGGTGACCAGGTGGCCCAGTTCCCGGGCGACAACCTCCTTGACCTCGTCAGGTTCGAGGATCTCCAGGAGGCGCGTGCTCACCGTGATCGCGGTCGGTTGACCCGGGGGTGATGCCGCCGCGGTGGCGAAGCCGAACGGAATCACCTGGACGCGTGGCAATGGATTCCCCCGCGGCGTCAACTCGTCAAGGATTCCTGTTATCCCCTCGGCAGCCTCGGCACATCGCCCGGGCGGCCAGCGCAACTCCGAGTCGTCGTTGAGTTCCTCCATCGCCGACCGCGGCGCGGTCCGCCCGATGAGAGCGGTATCAACTCCAGCGATCTGGCGCACTGCCACAGCCATCCGCCGCAGCCAGGAACGAATCCCGACGGGCGGATCGGGTAGCGCGTCAGGTCCTCCCCCACCTCCGCCGAATGCTGTAGTTGGCACAGACAACGTCACGTCCAACTACCGTACGAACCACGAAGGGACACGCCACGGACGATCCGCTCGCGGGAATCAGCCGCCCGCAGCCTGCAGACGACGGGCGATGGCGATCGCATCGGGAAGGATGGTGGACGCCACGTCGGGTGTGCCACAACACGTCTGCTGATCGAGGATGACGCGGTAGCGCCCCTGCGCAATCCACAGAACCGCGT
>JBEPVH010000390.1:0-2613 GCA_041691115.1 bacterium
AGGCCCATGACATCACGGTCCCGCTCTGAACCCACCCGGCGATGACACGCGCACCGACGGGGAGAGCCACCAGCGACGTGATGAGGAGGAAGCGTTGCGTCGACGGGCCCAGCTGTTGCGAGGTGATGAGCGCCACGGACATGATCAGCCACGACAGTGAAAGGGCGACGGATGTGAGGTCCTCTTCCTGGTTGCGGGCCCACCGCAGCAATGTGCGGACCACGCAGCCGATGACAATCAGTGCTACCGCAGCATGGACGACTGCCAGCAGCGTTTGCGGCTCGCGTAACGGATGCCCGCCCACCGATGCGCCGGTGGCGTCGAGGAGGTATTCGACGTAGCGCCCTGTGTTGCCGGGGATGTCGCTCAGCTCCGCGAAGTGCGTGAGGGGCGCCACCAACACGAAGCCACCCAGGGCACGCACGGCGGCGTACCCGACGACGGCACCAGCGGTGGATGCCACCGCCCACCCGGCCAGCATCACGTTGCGGCGCACGGCGTTGCCGCGGGCCGCGTCAACGACGCCGAGGATGACGAGCGGTGCCACGACAACGAAGACTGCGATGGGGTCGCCGAGGATGGCGGCGCTGAGGAATCCGGTTCCGGCGACGACGCGTGCGACAGCCATCCTGCCGCGTGGATTCCATGGGGCACCCGGGTCGACCGAACGACGGACGAGCAGCCAGCCGACGCCCGCGGCATCGAGCGTCGACAGATGCTCGGTGAGCAGGCCGGTGAGCGGTGCGTAGTCGCCGAATGCCGAGGGCAATCCGGCGACGATCACCGTCAGCAGCGCTGCGATCATTCCCTGGCGGCGCGGCAAGCTCTGCGAAGAGATATGCGCGCCGACACACACAAGCAGCGCGAGGAGTAGCGCCGGAATGATCCGGAACAGCATCGGCGACAATCCGGCGATGCGTGTGCCGATGGCGTAGAGGGGAATGTCGGTCGACCAGAAGTTGTCGACGGGGGTATGCCACCCGGCCAGCACCAGGCTGTGACTGAACATCGAATCACCCTGGAGCGCGACAGTGGCCTGGTCCGAGCTGATGACAAGGTGACGTGTGGCGACCACAAACAGGGCAGTCAGTACCGTGAAGAGCGCCAGGGTCGTGGCCGCACGCGTCCGCAGCGGGCGGCGATGCAGTGTGGCGGAATAGACGGCGAGCAGCCGGCGCAATCGGTCCATGGCGAGCGGCCACACTAGCAGGCCGCGGAACGACATCCCGTTTCGGTCAGGTGGCGGAGCCGCCGTGCGAGATGGGCCAGCCCGGCCACGGCGCCGGGGCATTCACCCAGGGAGCCGCTCCGAAGGGATGGACGCCGCCCCATACATCGAACGTGTAGCCGCCTCCCGCCGTCGTCGCCGCGATGCCGCACACCAGCGTCGAGCCCGAGGCGTACCAACTGGCCGAGGCTGTCGGTGCGCCCCCGAAGGCATGGACGCCGCCGTAGCCGTCGACGCTGTAGCCCGCCGTCGCCGAGCCGCGCACCAGGGTGACGCCACGGGCGATATCCCATCCGGGCCAGTAGCCGCCGGGAGACGGCGTGGGCGGCATGGTGCCGCCACTGCTGAACGGATGAATGCCGCCAAACCCATCGACGACATAGCCGCGGGCGCCGTCGTCGGCAAGGACCAGGCCACGCGCTATGTCCCATCCCTTCCAGTAGGCGGTCACCGTCACCGCCGGGGCACCACCAAATGGATGGAGTCCACCAAAGCCGTCGAGAACGTAGCCACCGCCCTGAGCGCGCACCGCGATACCGCGCGCGATAGCCCAGCCCGGCCAGTAGGCGCTGATCGTGACAACCGGTGCTCCACCTGCTGGATGCACGCCGCCGTACGCATCGAGGGTGTAGGCGCCACCGGCTGGCCGCAGTCCTGCGCCGCGCACGACATCCCACCCGGGCCAGTAACTCGCCCCGCCCAGGGAGGGCGTGATGTTGCCGAATGCATGGAGGCCGCCGTAGCCGTCGGCGAACACGCCACCGCTACCGGGCGGCGTCGGCGCGTACTGACGTGCCTGTCCCGATCCGGGACTGATCATCAGTGATGACTCGTCAATAGCGTCGAACTGCGACGCGGGGATGGTCTTCAGTTCGGCGATGAGCGAATCCGGCCACGAGTTGTCGGCGGTACCGCTGACGAACCAGTTGGAGCCGTTGTCGGCGACGAGCATGCCGTAGTGCTTGAACGCAGTGATGATCGTCTGCGCCTGCGCCGAGTAATGCGAGGCGTCGAACGACGCCCGCATGCGCAGTCGCGCACCCATCGGCGGAGCGTTCGGTGCTGACGACGAACCGGCGTCGTGGCGTGCCGGCCAGATGTGCGCGTTGGTCGTTGTGGCAGCCGTCACGCGCACCGCGTGGTTGATGCTGCCTCCCAGCACCTCGTCATAGCGCAGCAGACCGGGGAGGATCGGCAGTCCCGCGGCGTCGGCGGACGTCCAGCTGTCGGGGCGCAGGATGTTGGACGCCATATTCCAGATCGAGCCCGACCCCGCCGTGGGCTGTGTTGCGTAGTGGGCGTCGTATAGCTCGTACAGGGTGCAGGTGGCACTGTTCACCATGAGGGCATGGCGGTCGCCGCCCGATGCGGCCCCACCTTCGATC
>JBEPVH010000391.1:0-2613 GCA_041691115.1 bacterium
CATCCGCTCATGCCGCCGCCGAGGGTGCCGCGGCGCAGTCGGCCGCCGGCGGCCAGAGCTGGGGCATTCGCGACCAGGGCGGATCGTCCAAGCCGCCATCGCTTTTGGAAATGCCCGGTCCGTCGCAGGGCCAGTCGGCACCGCTCATGGGAATGCCGCAGCCCCCCGGGGCTCCGCCCGGTGCGCCCGGATATCCCGGTGCGCCACAGGCATACGCCCCGCCAGGACCTGCGTACTACCCCGGCGCCATGCCCGCGAATTACGGACCGCGTCCCGGCGGCAGCAAGGTGGGGCGCATCGTCCTCATCGTTGTCGCGGTCATCGTTCTGCTTTTCGCTGCGCTGTTCTTCATCGGCAAATCGGTCAAGGTGCAGACGGTGTCGCAGCCGACAACGGTGGCCGGAATGACGGTCATCACATCAGCGACGGTGCCTGGTTACAAGGAACAGCTCACCCCTGCGTCGGCGGCCGAAGTGACCAGCAGCTATTCCGCTGCCTACGGACATGGCACCACCACCACGATTGCCGTGTTCGCCGTGTCGTTCAACCGGCAATTGGTGCGCACCGCAGAGCTGTCCACCTTCCGCAGCAGCTTTACGAAAGGCTCGACGTTCTTGTCTTCCGAAACCGTCGAAACCATCAACGGCGTTGACTACAGCTGCTACACCGCCACCGATCAAGACCTCACACTCGGCCTGTGCGCGTGGATAGAGAACAACACGTTCGGGTATGTGCTCTCCGACGACACCGACCTTGCAAAGGTTGCGCAATATACGGACGCCGTGCGCGTCGCGTCGGTGCACTGATGGCGGCACCTTCGGCGCTTGGCGAGAGGATGGATGCGCTTACCGATAGGCGGCGCATCGCCGTGGTGCCGCTGCGTGGGGTCATCGGTGGCGCCGCCAAGACCCAGGAACTACTGCGCACCCTCGAGGTGACGCGGCGCACGCCGCGCATTCGCGCCGTCCTTCTCGACATCGACTCTCCGGGCGGCGCTGCAACGGAATCCGAAGCCCTGTTCGTCGCCGTCCGCAAGGTCGCCGCTGAAAAGCCCGTGGTGGCGTGGTTCCGAGGGACAGGCGCATCCGGCGCCTACTTCGCGGCGTGCGGTGCCACACGCATCCTCTCGTTTCCCTCGGCGATCGTCGGATCGATCGGTGTCATCTCCATTCGTCCCGTCCTCGTGGATGCACTGCGCATGCTGGGCACGCGTATGGTGGTGACCAAGACGGGACCGTTCAAAGATCTCGGCGCGCCGTGGCGTGAACCCACAGAGGCCGATGAGGCCAAAGAACGCGAACTCGTTGATGCGATCTTCAAGCGATTCAGCGGCGCCGTCGCCGCGGCCCGCGGTTTCAACGATGAGGAATTGGCGCGCGTCACCACCGGTGAGGTGTGGCTTGGCCAGGACGCGCTTGCACTCGGACTCATCGATGGCATCGCCGACACAGCCGACGACGCGCTGATCGAAGCGCAGGCTCTCGCCGGAATGGAACACCGCCGCTACGTCAAACTGGGCCAGCGCCGCACAGTTCTGGCGCGCCTCGGCGTTCCCGGTGCCGGCATGGGGCCACCGTCAGCGCGATGGATCGCCGAGATCGAAGGCTGGTTGAGGGTGCCTCAGGCGCGCGTCTGAAAGCGCCGCATCACCAGAGCGGCGCCACCCAGGACCACAACGGCAACGACCGCCAGGATGATTCCCAAAGCGTTGCTGTCATCGGGTGCGGGCGGTGTCACCGGCGGTTTCGCCGGCGTGCCCGGTACCACGAGCGCGAAGTCGCCGAGCGTCTTCGCCGACGTGGCCCACAGCACGCAAGCGATTGCCTCGGTCTCAAGCGGCACCCACGTGCCGTCGACAAACTGCTCGACGACACGCTTCGGCGACGAGGGCACGGGCGTCAGTTGCAGGGAGACGGTGACCAGATCCTTGAGCGCCAATTCCTTGCCGCCCGCCGTGACGGCGAAGTGATAGACGTTGCCGTCGATTGTTCCGTCGGTGGGCCCAACCTTCGGGGCAGGGACCGCTGTGATGGAGAGGTGAATCGATGTCGTCCCAGCGGGATACGCGACTGAGTTCTCACCGAGGATGAGTTCGGCCTGGGGTTGCGTGCTGGCGTCGCCCGCCGCCTCGTCGGTCAGCAGAATGGTCACCGGCTGTACTCCCTTGTCGAAGGGGACGTCCTTGGCGGCGGGATGCGGCTTCTCGTTGACGGTGATGCCGGCGGGTGGCTCAAAGTAGTGATAGTGCGGAACGGGTGTGCACAGGCCGTCGTAGATCGGTGGTGATTGCAGCGGCACCGTCAGCCAGACCACGCTGAGCAGAACTGTGGCCAGCGCCATCGCGACTATTCCCGTCCGCCGCGGTGTCGCCGTCATATCAACAGTCCGCCACCGAAGTCGGCGGTGAGATGCGCTGCTGTCGACGCACTTACCGACGTTGCAGCGCGCAGCCCTCCGAGCATGATCCCGACACCGAGATCGATGGGCAGGGCCGGTGCTCCGTACAACGGAATGTGAATCAGTGCGAAAAGCACCGCGGTGACGCCGATGGCGGCGCCAACGCCCGACCTCTGTGTCACCGCATCGAAGAGTGCGCCGCGGATGGCGATCTCC
>JBEPVH010000392.1:0-2604 GCA_041691115.1 bacterium
ATCACGTCACTGTCCGCGCTGCGCGAAGCGCAGGCACATCCGTCACGTCATGCGTCACCGACGTGGAAGGCCGCCCCTCAGAAGCCGTGGGCCACCACGGCACCGATGCCACCGCGACGTCCCGCGTATGGTGCGCCGCCCATGGTCACACCTCTGATGCTGCCGCCGGTCGGCCCTTTTCAGGGGCCGCCCACAGCTCCCCCGATTTACAAGCCGGGGCTGCCGCAGACAGGTGCGTCGGTGCAACTGCCCGATTGGTGGGTACCCATCGAGCCGCTGCCACCACTTGATCCACACCCGCCGCAGCAGCCGACCTGAAGCTCAGCCCTCGACGGGGATGGAGCCCAACTTGCCGTGGCGGAAGTCCTCGAACGCCTGCATGACCTCTTCGCGCGTGTTCATCACGAACGGGCCACCGAACGCGACGGGCTCACCGATGGGGCGGCCGCCGAGAAACAGGATCTCGAGAGACGGCGAGCGACTCTCCTGAGTCTCATTGGCGTGCACGGCCAGATGATCACCCGGACCGAAGACAACAAGTGATCCCATTTCGATGGGCGCCTTCTCATGCCCTGCGGTGCCGTGGCCGGCGAGCACGTAACCCAGCGCATTGAATGCAGGATCCCATGGCAGATTCAACTGCGCGCCGGGCGCCAGCGTGGCATGCGCCATCGCCATGGGTGTGTGTGTCACCCCGGGACCGGAGTGTCCGGCGATATCACCGGCGATGACGCGCAGCAGCGCACCTGCGTCGTGTGATGCCGCGAGTCCTACACGCTCCGAGCGAATGTCCTGGTAGCGCGGCGTCTCCCACTTCTTCGCAGCGGGAAGATTCACCCACAGCTGGATGCCGTGGAAGAGGCCGCCCGACATGACCAGCTCCTCGGGCGGCGTCTCGATGTGGAGAAGGCCGGCACCCGCTGTCATCCACTGCGTGTCGCCGTTGCTGATGACACCGCCGCCGCCCGTGGAATCACGGTGCTGGAAGGTGCCGTCGATCATGTACGTGACGGTCTCGAAGCCACGGTGGGGGTGCCAGGCCGTGCCCTTGGGCTCGCCGGGCGCGTACTCGACCTCGCCCATCTGGTCCATGTGGATGAAGGGATCGAGGTGGGAGAGGTCGACACCTGCGAAAGCACGGCGTACCGGGAAGCCCTCGCCTTCGACGCCCGAAGGGGCGGCGACGACGCCGAGCACTGCCCGCTCGGCCGACGTGGCGGCGGGAACGGGGATACGGGGAAGAACGGTGAGGTCGGCGACAGTAACGGCAGGCATGAAAGGTTCCTGATGATTGGTTGCTGCTGCAACTATACCCAGGATCAATCCCTGTCAGTCATGGCCTCAGAAGAAGACCTTGGCCTCGCCCCTCTTGGCGATCGTGTTGTCGATGATCTGGATCGTGTCGGTCAGGCGAACCACGACAGCCTCGATCTCGGGCTCGGTCAGCAACGGTGCCAGGCCCTCGCGTAGCGCCGACGGATCCGCCGCCAGTTGCTTCAGTCGCTCGTACGTCTCGCGCCGAACCCGCCGCGGCTTGTAAGGCCGGACGCCGAGCAGCGGCCGCACACGGCGTACCGGCGGGAACGTCAGATCGTGGTCGATGGGAATCAGCTCGAAACCCTTCTCCAGCAGGCGGACAAGAATGTTGTGCGACTGTCGGTCGAGATTGCCGATCAGACGGTCGAGCACCCAGATGTCGGAGCGTTGCTGAGCGAACTCCTCGGTGCGGATAAGCGACCGGAACAGGTCGGGCGACTTCTCAGACAACTTGCTCAGGTCGCGTGTTCCGGTGACGATCGTCTGCAGAGAACCGAGCCTGCCCGCGTATTCGACAAGACGCACCGCAGGCGTTTCGACACCGAGAACTGCTGCAACAACCGTGGCCGCCGCCGCGCGCAGCGGCTGACTCAACGCATCGATTGCCTGCGTTGCCAAGGTGAGATTGATCTCGTCGCGGTCCTTGAACATGCAGAGATCCCGGGTTTCAAGGTCTCGGAGGATCGTTGTCGACGCTCCGCCGCCGGCAAACCCCGGTTGCGGATCAGGAACCAGTCGACCGGGGTCAACCTTCTCGTACAGCGGATCCGGCCGCGCCCCCAGGTCCTTGGGCAGCGGCGGGTGCGACGAGAACAGCTCGTACGCGAAGACGGTGACGCGCCGCGTGAAGGACTTGGCCATAAGCGGCCGGACCACCTCACGAGTGAGATCGGCATGCCGCCTGACCACCTTGAGGTCATCGCGCCGCGCCAGCATCGCCGTCGTCCTGCCCAGCGGTTCCACGGGGTCACCCTACCCCGCATCAGCGGACAGGTGGCCGGACAAACACGATCGCAGCGCGATCGCAACGGCCCTTAGAATCCCGCGCCATGGAAACGGAACGTCAGGCAGGGACAGGGCCCACCGCCGCTTGGGAGCAGCACTCGGCGGCATGGGTCGAGTGGGCGCGCAAGCCCGGCCACGACTCGTACTGGCGCTTCCATCGCGATGCGTTCTGGCGGATCCTGCCGCCGCCACCGGGTCGCGTCCTCGACCTCGGCTGCGGCGAGGGACGCGTCAGCCGTGATCTGCGCGCCGCGGGCTACGAGGTCGTTGCCGTGGACGCGG
>JBEPVH010000393.1:0-2602 GCA_041691115.1 bacterium
ACCTCGGCCTGAGACAGCTCCTCGACGTAACGCAGCGCCAGGATGCTCTTCTCGCGCGGCGTCAGATGCGTCATGACGCGCTCAAGCAGTTCACGGGCCTCGACCCTCGCGAGATTCTCATCCTCATGGCCGATGACATCGCCGACAGCGGCGCCGTCCCCGTCGGCTGTCGAGAGGGGCCTGTCGAGAGACAGCGAATTCTGTGCCGGCGACACTTCGAGCGCTTCGAGAACCTGTTCGGGCTCGAGGCCGACGCGCTCGCCGATCTCGGCGATGGTCGGCGACCTGCCCAGTTCACCGGTGAGGCGCTCCCGTGCGGCCACTACCTTGAGGTAGTTCTCCTGAAGGCGCCGCGGCACCCGGATGGCCCACGACTTGTCGCGGAAGTGGCGCCGGATCTCGCCCATGATGGTGGGCGTGGCAAATGTCGAGAACTCGAATTCCAGAGAGGGATCGAATCGCTCGATGGCCTGAATCAGGCCGAGGAATCCGACCTGCTCCAGATCCTCGAGGGGCTCACCGCGATTGGCAAAGCGGCGCGCCACATAGTGGACGAGGTCCGAGTTCAATTCCACCAAGCGTTCACGCACGGCGGGATCCTTGGATTCGCGGTACTGCTTGAGCAGTTGGCGCACCTCAGTCCGGTGGGGCGTATCGGCCGGCTTGGCCAGCGACCGCTCCCCCGTACCTGTGGCGCCGCTACGCGGCGCGGCGCTCACTGCTCGCGGTACTTGGTCAGGCGGACACGGGCCGCGCCTGTACGGTCATCAACCCGGTAGCCGAAATCATCAACGAAGAGGGCCATGAGGTTGAGTGCCAGTTCGCTGGCGGCTCGGGCCTCTTCATGCTCGCGATGCTCGGCGGCATGCTGCTTCTTGAGTTCCGCTTCACGGCGCAATGCCAGAAGTTCGGCGGTGCGCGCCCTGGCGACCTCGCGCCGCGCCTTGGCGATCTCGACCTCAGCCCGCGACAGCAGCGGCGCGAGGTGCACGTGCATGCACGGACCGTCGATGTGGAACTCCAGCTTGAGTTGGCCCACGCCGGAGCCCACGATGCGACGCATGTCGACGATGGTGTGTTCACAGGCCTGGGCCACAGCGATGACCAAGTCGTCCAATGCCTCGAGATCGAGGCCGGCGACGGCAGCGAATCCGGCGGTAGCCCGCTTGGCCACCATCACGAACGCCGGATCTGCAGGAATGCGCAGCTCAGAATGAACAGGAGCCATATGAACCTCTCGTACCCCGTGGTGACCCGATCTCAAACGTCGTCGTCGTCGCCATCCAAGGCTGCCCGGGCTGCGGCAATGCCTTCGCCCGCCGCGGCAGCGATGTCGTCCGCCCAGTCCATCTCGGATTCGCGGCGCTGCTGGCGGACCCGCCAATAGACGACGGCACCGGCAAGAGCACCGGCGGTAACAAGACCGCGCTTGGACAGGGGGAGCCGCATTTCAGACCTCCGCGTGATGACGTCGGTCGATTATCGGCGGGCTCAGCCGGGGTGGGGCCTTTGTCCCGCGACCGTCACTCCGGCGATCTCAGCAACGACCATGGCCACGAGATCCGGCAACGGATGAAGGACGCCGAGGCCGGGCCCCACGAGAATGCCGGAAAGCGCGATCAACTCACCCACGATGAGACCGGCAACCGCCAGTGCAAGAGCGAGGAGGTAATTGCCGCTGCGCGGGGCGAACACACGCGTCGCCTGGGCGGCCACGAGCGTGACAACAATGGCAAGGATGATGCCGGGCGAGATCTGGGACATCGGAATGCACCGTTCTGGGACGTTGGCAAGATCGTTGTCCCCGCACCGGTCGAAACCCGAGGGCTGAGCCGTTTAGGCCCAGGTGGGGTACCTCACGACGGATTTCCCCTTCCCCGTACGGGGCACGAGGGCGGCCGTCAAATATTGGAACCCCGATGCGGTAAATATTGGTCCAGCCGCTTGATGGGTCGCGGCCGGCCGGGGACCGTCCGATGGTACCCCAGCGCCGCTCCGCGCAACCTGTCTATTTGGGAGTTGCGATAACCGCCAGGCCAAGTTCCTTGAGCTGCGCCGCATCGACTTCGGCGGGCGCCATGGTCATCAGTTCCTGGGCCTGCTGGTTCTTGGGGAAGGCGATGACTTCGCGGATGTTCTCCTCGCCCAAGCCTTCCATCACCAGCCTGTCGATCCCCGGTGCGCAGCCGCCGTGGGGCGGTGCACCGAACTCGAAGGCGTCAAGCAGGAACCCGAACTTGTGGCGCGCCTCTTCATCGCCGATGCCGATGGCACGGAACACGCGCTTCTGAACCTCGGGATCGGTGATACGGATTGACCCCGATGCAGCCTCACGACCGTTGATGACGATGTCGTAGGCACGCGAGCGAACCGCCGTCGGATCGGACTCCAGCTTGTCGATGTCATCGGGATGCGGCTGCGTGAACGGATGGTGCGCCGGCGAGATGGCACCGGTGTCGTCATCCTTCTCGAACATGGGAAATTCCGTGACCCAGAGAATGTCGATGCGGTCGGGATCAAACAACTTGCGCTTGCGTCCCAGGTGGTTGCGCAACGCACCCAGCGATGCCGAAAGCGAGACGCACGCGAGACCCGACGCTGG
>JBEPVH010000394.1:0-2595 GCA_041691115.1 bacterium
GCGGCGGCGTTCTTTGTCGGGCGCAACACCGCTGCGGTAGGCGCGCCGCGCCACGTCGAGGGCGCGCTGCGGGTCGTCATCGGTGTCGAGCCCGGCAACCACCTCGTTGATGGCCTCACCGTCGACGCTGCGTCGCCGCAGGTCGGCCACGATGCGCGCCTTGCCGTAGCCCTCGCGCTGGCGGCGGTTGGCGACCGACTGGGCAAGCCGCGTGTCGTCGACGAAGCCCATCCGGCTCATCTCCGCCACTGCGTGCTGCGATGTCTCTTCGTCAAAGCCGCGGCGGCGCAGGCGCATCTCCAAAGATCGTGCGGACTGTGCGGCGCCGTTGAGGATGTTGATGCACGCGGCCTCAGCGGCTCCGCCGTCGTCGGGGCGGACCCCCGGCGCTTCCTTGCGCCGGGAGCCGCTGACGAAATTACTCACCCGTTAGTTGACGGGTGTGGAGCCGTTCTCTGCAGGGACGACAGGCGATGTCTCTGCCACCACCTCGGGAGCGGGAGCAACAACCGGCGCAAAGCTCGCGCGAACCTTGGCGGCGATCTCCTCGAGGAGTTCGGGGTTCTGACGGAGGAAGTCACGGACGTTCTCACGGCCCTGTCCAAGGCGCATCTCGCCGTAGGAGAACCAGGCACCGCTCTTGTCGATGACCTTGGCATCCAGCGCCATGTCGATGACCGACCCAGCGAAGGAGATGCCCTCGTTGTAGAGGATGTCGAACTCCGCGATGCGGAACGGCGCCGCCACCTTGTTCTTTACGACCTTGACCTTGACGCGGTTACCCACCACGTCCAGGCCCTGCTTGATCGAGTCGATCTTGCGAATGTCCATACGCACCGACGCATAGAACTTGAGGGCGCGACCACCTGTCGTCGTCTCGGGGTTACCGAACATGACGCCGATCTTTTCGCGCAACTGGTTGATGAAGATCAGCGACGTATTGGAGCGGGAGATAGCTGCTGTCAGCTTGCGCATCGCCTGCGACATGAGGCGGGCCTGCAGGCCGACATGCGAATCGCCCATCTCACCGTCGATTTCCGCCTTGGGCACCAGTGCCGCCACGGAGTCGACGACGATCACATCGACAGCGCCGGAGCGCACCAGCACCTCGACAATCTCGAGTGCCTGCTCGCCGGTGTCGGGCTGGGAAATCAGCAGTTCGTCGATGTTGACGCCGATCTTGGCGGCGTACTGCGGGTCGAGGGCGTGCTCGGCGTCGATGAACGCCGCCACGCCGCCGGCGCGCTGAGCCTCGGCAATGACGTGGAGGCTAAGTGTTGTCTTACCCGACGACTCGGGACCGTAGATCTCGACGATGCGGCCGCGAGGCACGCCGCCGACACCCAGGGCCATGTCGAGGGTCAGGGCGCCTGTGGGGATGAACTCCACACGCTGGACCTGAGCCTCGCCCAGGCGCATGATCGCGCCCTTGCCGTAGCTGCGCTCGATCTGGCCCAGAGCGGTGCCGAGTGCCCTTTCGCGTTCTGTCGTCAACGCCTCGCTCTCCTTGGCGGAACGCCGCCCATTTACTTCCACGACCGTGTCGATGCTGCGACTCATTTGTGTAGTTGTCAAGACCATTACTCCAACGTGAGCGAGATGCATTGATGCGAACAGATGTTCTGCACTGTAGCGTCCGCCACGAGGGTTGGCAACCATGGTGACGGTTTCACCCCTCCCCCGTCCGGGCGCGCCGGGGTCACGACGTCTTGACGATCCGGGCCGAAGGGTCCTGTAGCGCGCCCCAAGCCTGTAATCAGATGAACGTGCCGGAGAACCACGTCCACAGCCCAACGAGCCTGCGCCGGCGCCTGGGTCGTCTCTACGTCTTCTTCGTGGTTATCACGGCCACAGAATTCTCATTCGTCATCGCCAGCATCAACCACGCCAACGAGAACGACGCCATCACGGCGAAGGACAACACGGTCCAGGCAGCGTTCCTCGCGGCGCAGACGCCGCGGCATGAGGAAGCCGAGGCCACGATGATGGCCGCCGATGCCCAGCAATCGGTTGCCCGGCGGGATCTCGTCGGTGCCATGAAGGCGTTGAGCGACGCCGCCAACAACACCGCGCGTGGCGACATCGTCGCCGACTTTGACGCCGTGGGCGTGCAGATCAATCGCTGGCGTAATGGTCCTCCCCACCAGGAGGAGCCCGCGGCATTAAAGAGCGCTTGGCAGAAGCTCGGCGACGACGTCACGGCGCACATCTCAGCCGATCTCACGGAGGGTCAGAACGCACGCGAGGTGGTTAAGCACATCGCCGGCCTCGCCTTCCTCATCGGGCTGGTCGGCGCGTTCATCGGTGTCGGATTCACGATCCAGTCGGTGCTGCGTCCTGTCAAACATCTCCGCGCCCTGGCCGAACAGCTGTCCTCGGGCCAGGCCATCACACCGGTACCTCACGCCAATAAACACCGGTCGCCGTCGGCTAAAGAACTTGTCGAAGTCGGCGTCGCTCTGAGGGCGGCAGCCGAGACGATGCGCCAGGCGAGTGCCGCGAAGTCCGCATTCATCGGCAACCTCAGTCATGAACTGCGGACGCCGCTCAATGCGATTCTCGGCGTCACGTCCTCACTGCAACTCGATCCGGAGA
>JBEPVH010000395.1:0-2593 GCA_041691115.1 bacterium
AAGGTAGCCCACCACGGGCGCCTTCCTCCCGCTGTTGCGCGAGCCCTACGTGCGGCGCGACAAGGTGGCGCTCGTCGTCTTCTCGGGCCGCTCGGCACGCGTCGCCCTGCAACCGACATCGTCGATCGACCTTGCCGAACAACGCCTGCAGCGCCTCGGTGTCGGCGGCACCACGCCGCTAACGCACGGACTTCTGGCCGGACTCAAACTCGTACGCAACGAGCGCCTGCGCGACCTCTCGGTGATTCCGCTGATGGTCGTCATCTCTGACGGCCGCGGCAACATCTCACTCTTCGGTGAGGAACCTCTCATCGAGGCTCAGCGAGTGGCCGAACAGATCGGAGCCGAACACATTCGCACGCTGGTCATCGATTCCGCGCGTGACCACACGTCGCCGATTCTGCCGCGCATTCCCGGCAATGCGATGCCGCTGTTCTCAGCAGGCTATGCGTTCAACGCATGCCAAGATCTCGCCGATCGATCCGGCGGCGAATATCTGGGTTTGTATGACCTGTCTCAGGGCGCAATCCTGGCGGGGGTGCAGCGTTCGCTGCGCGCCGGGCGCTGAGGCGCTGCCACGACGGCGGCTCGACGTGATCGCCGGGATGGCGGCGGTAGGCGCGGCTCGGTGCGGGCGGCGGTGGTGGTGGCGGCGGACCCGTGATCGGTTCGCTGAGGTCGTACTCGCGGCGATTGAGCCAGCCGTTGGCCATCTCCACTGCAGCCAGAATGTTGTTGCGAATCGTCCAGCCCGTTCTGTCGAATGACCCGCCCGGCGCCGTGTTGAGATAGGCGTAGTCGCTCTCCAGCATCACAGCCTCGACGACAGGCCAGCTGCCATCGGCGGAACGCGGAACTGCAAATGTGATCGGCACCTCCGCCTCGATGCGGGGGAATTGCGCGCGCGACGCGGGGATCATCCCCTCGGCAGGCGCCGCGCCACCGTACATGCGGTCGGTCATGAGAAGGACGACAGCCCGCGATGCAGCGGTACTGGGATCCATGCCGGTTCGCTTGGCAAGGATCGCGATGTTCTGATACTCCTCGGGCGAGAAGTTGGCGGTCACGCGCGTCCAGCGGGGTGGCGGGGGTACCGCCAGACTCTGGATCTCTGCGTTGACGTCGTCCACAGGCCCACCGTAAGAGTGGATGGCGGACATATCACGGACAACGTTGCCTCCCGAGATGCCGCCTCCTGCGAGAATGGCGCCATGCCCGGTCCCGCCACCGTCTACCCCTTCACCGCCATCGTCGGCCAGGAGCCGATGCGCCAGGCGCTGGTGCTCAACGCCATCAATCCCGCTATCGGCGGCGTGTTGATTAGGGGCGAGAAGGGCACCGCCAAGTCGACAGCGGTCCGGGCCCTTGCCAATCTGCTGCCTGAGCTCGATGTGGTTGTCGACTGCCACTTCGGCTGCGATCCCCATGACAGCGAGCGCCTCTGCGACGATTGCCGCGCGCGGACGGGCGATCTACCCGTGGCGCGGCGCCGTATGCGCGTCGTGGAACTGCCCATCAACGCCTCCGAGGATCGCGTCGTCGGCTCCATCGACATCGAGGCAGCGATCAAGCGTGGCGAGAAGCAGTTCGAGCCGGGCGTACTCGCCGAGGCCAACCGCAACATCCTCTACGTCGACGAGGTCAACCTGCTCGACGATCACATCGTTGACGTGTTGCTCGATGCCGCCGCCATGGGCCGCAACACAGTGGAGCGCGAGGGCGTCTCGGTGTCGCATCCGTCGCGCTTCATCCTCGTCGGCACCATGAATCCCGAAGAGGGTGAACTGCGGCCGCAGTTGCTCGACAGATTCGGTCTCTGTGTCGATGTCCAGGGCATCCGAGATGTCGCCGCGCGAGTCGAGATCGTTGAACGTCGCGAGGCCTACGAAGAGGACTCCGACGCCTTCCGCAGTGAGTGGGCCGCGTCCGAGGATGCCGAGGCTGCGCGCATCGCCCGCGCCATCGCCGGCCTTGGCGACGTCGTCGTCGCTCGCCCCATCCTCACCGCGATCGCGGCCCTCGGTGTCGAACTCGAGGTCGACGGCCATCGCGCCGATCTGGTGATGCGCAAGGCGGCGCAGGCACTTGCGGCCTACGAGGAGCGCCCGACGGTCGGCCTCGATGATGTCGAGCATGTGGCCCCGATGGTTCTGGCGCATCGCGTCAAGCCCGGTCCCGGTGGCTCGCGACGTAGCGTCGACATTGGCGAGGTTTTGCGCGGCGCCGCCGGAGCCTAGCGGCTGTAGGTTCCTGTCAGCTCACCTGTCGCGATGACATTGGTGGTGATGACGGCGTCGAGGTCGGAGCGGCTGAAGCCCGGCTTCATGGTGCTGGCGATATCGATGCCGATTTCGATGATGTGCAGTTTGTAGTGATGCAACTTCTGTCCGGTGGGGGGGCAGGGGCCGCGGTAACCGGTGCCGTTGAAACCGTTCTTGCCCTCGATGAAATCTGCGTGACTAGTCTCACTGATCGTCAGCGGGGCGCCGGCATGGAACGCTGCCACTGCCGTCCAGTGAGTGAATTCGCGGGCGTCCGGATCGGTCATCAGCAAAGCGATGGAGCGGGCGGCGGGAGCGATGACCCCTGTCTC
>JBEPVH010000396.1:0-2578 GCA_041691115.1 bacterium
GAGTAGGCCTCAGCCGGGCGGCGCGATACGTCATCGAAGATCACCTTGCCCAGCAGAGCCCCGGCAGCCGCCTCGCTGAGGGGCGCCAGCCGCCTCGCATACGCCAGGACACTCTCATCCTTGCGCGGTGGAGGCGGCACCTGAGCCACGAAGGCGATGCTGCAATCAGGCTCTGCAGCGCGCCTGCCCGAATCCGGGACGATGTCGCCGGCCAGGAGCCGCAGCAACGTCGTCTTGCCCGCCCCATTGGCGCCGGTGATGGCGATTCGCTCGCCGCGCCTGACAACGACGCTGATGTCGGCAACGATCCCCTGCCAGCCCGCCTTGTCGAGCACGAGCAGACGATTCGACGTTCCGTCAGCAACCGCGGCGACGGCGAAGTGAGGGCGGCGTGGCATCAGTGGCTCGTCGAGGTCGTTGAGGGTGCGCTCGATCCGCGCACGCTGTACCACCGCACGGCGGGCGACCTTCTTGCCGCGGGCTCGCAGATAGTCGTTCTGCGTGCGCTCGAACGTCAGCGCCATCCTGTCCATTCGCTTGGCATCGGCGACGAGCCGGACGCGTCGGCGTTCCTGCTCCTGATATTGCCGCAGGGCCGCCTGCCATTCGACCTCACGCGCTACCAAGTAATCGGCATACGTACCGCTGTAGAGATGCACATCTTTGGTGTGCTCATCGATCGCCGCCACCGACGTCGTCACAGCGTCGAGGAAATCTCTGTCGTGGGACACGATGATTGCCGCGACATCGTTGGACAGCAACCAACCCACAAGAAACTCCACACCCGCCGCATCGAGATTGTTGGTGGGTTCGTCGAGGAGCATCAGGTCCGGCGCTGCAAGCAGCAGGCCACCCAGCGCCGCCCGCGTGACCTCGCCCCCCGACAGACTGCCCACGAGGCGCTGTGGATCGACGTCGCCGAGAAGATCGGTCATCACGGCAGCGCAGCGCCATTCCCGATCCCACGGCTCGGCGAAACCGAGAACCGCAGCAACATCAAGGAAGTCGCGCACGCTCATCGCCTGCACGGCAGCCTCCGGCGTCTGCCGAAGTTCACCGACACGGCAGTGCTGGGCCAGCTGCAGGACGCCATCGACAGTGACGTGTTCGGGGGCCGCCTTGGCGGCAGCGCGCGCCGCGATAACCGCGAGCAACGTGGACTTGCCACTGCCGTTGCGACCCACCAACGCCGTCCGTGCTCCCGCCGCCAGAGACAACCGGGGTACGGAGATGAGAACGCCCGAATGTGTGGCCAGCGTCAAGCGCTCGGCCGAGAGAAGAAAAGCCATGAGGATCACCGAGGGCGCGCGGGCAACGCCGCGCGATTCATATGAGGTGGGCGACGCGGGCACGTCGCATCACCGGCTCATGCGAGCCGGGTCCTACCCTCGTGTTGTGTCCGTCATCGGAGTTCCCCATGCGCGCGCACACGGCACGCTTGTCTCGCCAGCAGCCTATCAGGTGGCGCCAAAAAGTCCAGCTACTCAGGTTCGGGAGCGACGCGCACGCCATGGCGCGCCGCCTCGACGAGAAGCCCGGCGAAGTCACGGGCATTGGCCTTGCGCAGCGCCTCAGTGAGGACTGTCACGGCACCTTTAATTTCAAATCCACAGGTCTTGCAGGCCTTCTCGACAACGAGAACGGCGTCGTGCTGGCTCATCACCGGCAGAACTGCCTGGTGCGCCCATGCCTCAATTCCCCGGCCGAGGCCGAAGCCGAACTGCGTCAGTTCCGATGTCATACCCGGTGGCAACTGCGGGAAGTTCCACGCAACCTCGATATCGCCGGCTGTGCGTGACGTCAGAAGTGCAGCGCCCCACGGATTGGCAGGGAAGTGCCGGCCGACGGCGATGACATGGGTGACATCTGGCATAGCGTCCTGAGATTCCCGCCCGGGAAAGGACAGGGGACGGACAATCAGGCGGCTGCAGGCTCCGGATGTGGCCCAGGACCACCGCGCCGCAGTGCGGCCACCCCCAGAACGACGGCTGCAGCGGCGACGGCGATGGTGTCCAGCGGCAAGGGGGTCATCAGGTCGATAACCACACCCGCGTTGAGCACCGCCAGCAGTACGACGACACGGCGCGGGGCCGCGCGCACGAAGACGGCGGCGACGATGCCGAGCAATGCGAAGTCCTGCGGATTGACGTGGCTCGCGGACAGTAGTGAGAGCAGCAGGGCGATTCCCAGCGCGTGCTGCGACGTCACGTGTCGGCGCCATCCCAGCACCCCTGTCGCGACCAGGCAGACGGCCCCGGCGATGCCACCGATGAGCAGATTTCGTGACGTGTCGCCGGAGAGGCGGGCGTAGACGCCGGCGATACCGCGGGTCGTCTTCTCGCTCTCGGTAACGCCGTAGCCTTTCAGGAAGTCGACATATACGTGAGCATTTTCGGGACCGATGACAGCCAGCGAGATCGCGGCAAGGACGATGCCTCCGGCGACGAACCCGCCGAGCACTGCGTAGCGCCGGAGCAGCAGCAGGCAGCCCGGCACCAGCCACGCCGTCTGCGGCTTGGCAAGCAACAGCGACAGCAGGAGGCCGGCGGCGACGTCACGGCCGCGCTCCATCTGGATC
>JBEPVH010000397.1:0-2551 GCA_041691115.1 bacterium
CTCAATCTCCCAGCTGCGAGCACCGCTCAGCGGCGACGACATCATGGCGTTCGCACACGGACATCCACCGGGGCCGTGGATCGGAAACATCCAGCGAGCGTTGATCGAGGCCGTTCTTGATGGGGAACTACCCCCTGAAAATGGCGACGCTGCGAGGGATTGGTTACGCGGTCATCAGGATCTGATCCCCAATTGATATAAGAGGTACACGCGGCGCCCACCGTCAACCGATTGCACCGGCACCGGAACGTGAGCCAGGGGACGTCGTGGATCAGGAGGAGATCCGCGAGATGACGTACTTCGACCTTTTGGACATGGCCGGTCAGCAGCCTCAGCCGCTTGCGGACTCTGAGGTTCCTCAGATGAACCCCAATACAGGTGTGGCCTTCCACGCCACCACCACGCACGTGCGCTCGCAGATGGCGCCGACGCGTCCACTGCAGACCACCGGCGGCCTTGCCCAGGAACACGAGTACTCCACCGGCTATTCCATGCGCCCCGTCCGCGTTGAGGAATTCCCCCTCATCAACGACGTCCGCGGTGGCCGGGTCAGCTTCGCTGTGATCCTCGGAATCATCGCCGTGATCGTCGCCGCGACGATGACAACCGTGATGGTGTTCGCCGCTCCGCGATAGGCGCCTGCCTGGCATTTCCCTGTCTGGCAAACGCCGTCTGCGGGTCGGGACGTAGAATTCGTGGCCCATGCTTGGCCGTCTGCGCTTTGTGAAGCGCGTTTTCGTCGATCTGCCGTCGCAATTGCGCCTCGGCTATTGCCTCGCCCGGGATAACCGCGTGCCGATCACGACACGGGCGGCATTTCTGGCCGGAGCCGGGCTCCTGCTGGCACCCAAGACCAGGATCCCCAGGAACATCCCGCTCATCGGTGAACTGGATTCCGTGGCGCTGCTGATCCTGGCTCTTCGCCTCTTCATCGGGGCCTGCCCTGACGAGGTGGTTCTCGACGTGGAGCAGGCGATCATCGAGCAGCGCTCAGTTTTCGATGACGACGTGCGCCGCGCCGAGCGGCTGGCCATGTCCATCGCCGGACGGTTTCGGCGGCATGGCGACGACGATATGGGCTATGACTCGTCTGACGATTTAGACGAAATCAACCAATTGGCCAGTCAACTGGCGACCGTGGAGTGACAGCGTGAAGGTTCTATTCCTCAAGGAGGTTGCGGGTTCCGCGAAGGCCGGCGACGTCAAAGACGTGACACCGGGGTACGCCCGCAACTATCTGCTGCCGCAGAAGCTCGCCGTTCTGGCCGACGATCGCGTCGTCGAGCAGATCAAGGCGCGTGAGGAAGCCTCCAAGCGCCGTGAGGAGCGTGCCCTGGCCGACGCCAAGGACATCGCCACCAAGATCAAGCGCCTGACCGTCACCGTGTTCGCCAAGGGCGGCGAGGGCGGACGCCTCTTCGGCTCCGTGACAAATGCCGACATCGCGCAGCAGCTCAAGCGCGAGGCGGGTATCGACATTGACAAGCGCAAGATCGAGGTCGAGCCGGCCATCAAGACGCTCGGCCCCCACGACGTGAGAGTCCAGCTCCACGCCGACATCATCGAGACTCTCAAGGTCGTCGTCTCCGCCCAGTGATCCCACCTCAGGCCCCGGAGAGGGGTATCGAGCAGGGATTCCCGCAGGTACGAGCCGAACGCACTCCGCCGAACGACCTCGAGGCTGAACAGGCGGTTCTTGGCGCCCTGCTTCTGGATCAGGACGCCATGTCCGCGATCCGCGACCTCCTCGAACCCAACGACTTCTATGCCGAGCGGCACGCCCACATCTACCGCGCGGCCGTCGACCTGCATGACCGCGGCGAGCCCATCGACACGGTGACCTTGCGCAGCCAGCTGGAGCGGGCCAACCTCGTCGGCAGAGCAGGTGGCATCGACTACATCGCCGAACTGTCCCTGGTGGTGCCGTCGGCCGTATCGGTCAAGCACTACGCCGAGATCGTCGTCGAGCACAGCTTGCGGCGCCGCCTCATCTCCACCGGCGGCGAGGTGGCAGCTCTCGGCTTCGAGATGAACATGACGGCCGAGGACGCCATCGACCAGGCGGAACAACGCATCTACGCCGTCGCCGATCAGCAGCGCGCCGATGAGGCCACGCACATCTCGCCTCTCCTCAAGGAGACCTGGGCCATCCTCGAGGAGCGCCTCAAGGCCAAGAAACTGGTCCACGGCGTGCCCACCAACATCCAGTCGCTGGACGGCGTCACGCAGGGCCTGCAGCCGGGCGAGCTCATCATCCTGGCGGCCCGGCCGTCGGTGGGTAAGACCTCGTTCGCGCTCAATATCGCCCGCAACGCATCCGTCCTGGGCAAGTGCCCCGTGGCGGTGTTCTCGCTGGAAATGACCAAGCAGTCGCTGGTCCAGCGCCTCATCTGCAGCGAGGCGGGCGTCGATTCCCATCTGCTCAACACAGGCCAGGCCGATTCCAACGCCTTCCAGCGGATCGCCAAGGCCATGGACACCCTGACCACAACCCCCATGTGGATCGATGACACACCCTCGCTGTCGATCTCGACGATGCGAGCCCGGGCAC
>JBEPVH010000398.1:0-2551 GCA_041691115.1 bacterium
AACACCGCCGCCTGACCGCGAGAGCGGCGCACGGTGCGCCGCCCCCTCGGTCACTGGTCGCAGAAACGACCTAGAGGTCGATGCTGCGCTCGACAGTGCGCGACGGCTGCCGGAGCACGACGAGACGCGGCTGCGGCGTGGCGGGAGTCTCGGGTGTGGCTGCCTCGGGTGCTGCGACGCCGGTGACTTCGACGGCGGGCTCGGCAGCGTCGGTGACATCAGCAGGTCCAGCGGGAGCCTCGGTGGCAGCCGCTGCGGGTGTCGCGGGGCCGTCCTTGATGTAGCGGGCGCCGCGGGCCACCTGGTTGGCTGCTTCGGCGACGCCGACGGGGATCATCAGCACGGCGACGGGTGCCAGGACAACTCCTGTCACGACCATCGATGCGAGGATCACGACTACACCGACGACCGACGTCACGCCGGCGGCGATACCCCAGCCGACATGGGCTGCGACGGAGCTAAGTCCCCAACCGAGGCGCTTGGCAGGAGTTTCCGCCGTCTTGAACTTGGCGCTGATCTCGGTCAACTGGGCTGGCGGCGTGGCGTTGTCCTCGCCGATTCCGAACCCGCGAACGACCAGGTGGCGCTTGTTGGCTTCGTCCTGCAGCCAGGCGGCAGGCACGCAGATATTCAGCGCGACGTTGGCTGCCTTGCCGAACTGCTTTGCCGCCCAGCGGCTAATGCCCAGTGTTGTGGGCGTGGTCGCTTCCGCGGTCTCACTCATTGGTGTCTCCCATCCTCTCTGTGGGCGAAATCCGCCCGCCACACAAGGTACCGCAGGCCTCGCGGACAATCGGCGCCCAATGATGTCCGTCGTATGTCCGGGGCAATTGCCGAAAATGGCAGTTCACTTCCAATAAAGAGAGGGTGACCATGGCAGCGACGCCTCCCAGCCCCGACCAGACACCTCAGCCGCAGCCCGAGCCCGGACTGCGCCGTGTCGATGCCGCCGCTCGCTGGCGTGCCGCCGCCGAAGACGTTGCCCGTGACGGCGGCGACCTCGCCTACCGCTACCCGGTGCCCTCGGCTGTCAGCGCCGGCGTTGTCGCTGCCGGAGTTATCGGAGCACTGCCGATCATCGGCTCTGCGCCGCTCGAGCTGGTCGCGGGTGTTGCTGCGGGCTTTGTGACGCACCGCTTCGTGACCCGCTACTCCGGTGCCGCCGATCGCGCTGCTGCTGCAGCCGCGGAGAAGGCACAGCGTCAGGGCCCGACAGTCGGATAGTCCTCACGTTGTGGGTTTCGCCACGGGTGGTGCACTGCGCTCTTCATGCGCGTGGCACGAGTGAACGGGGAGCGGCGGATAGCGGCGTAGCCGCGGGTCCGTCTTGGCGGCTTCGCACATCAGGAAACTGGAGCGCGCGCCGCTGATCGTCTTGGCGTGAGCGCACGTTCCGCACAGACCGGGATTCGGTGTCACTCCTCGGCGTGGGATATCACAGTGAGGACCTCGCGCTTGCGCAGCGCGTCGACCTCCGCCGCGACGTCCTCATCAGCACGGGAGGTCTCCTCGACGTCGACATCTGCGTAGCCGATGACACCCATGTCGGTGAACGCCTTGCGAATGTCATCGCCGAACAGGCCGATGTCCTTCAGCGTGGGCACGATCCGGGTGAAGAGCAGTGAGCGGAAGACTGTCTGGGCTTCGGATTCGCGCACGAAGTCAACGCACTCCGCGACGGGAAGATCCAGCGTTTCCCATACCTCTTCGGCGAGGAAGCGGTCCCGCATCAGGAGGCAGGCCTCGACGCAGAACTCCTCGCGCTCCAGTCGTTCCTTGGTGGTGAGCTGGGGGTAGAGGTCGCGCAGAGCCAGGCGGCCGAAGGCGACATGGCGGGCCTCGTCCTCCATGACGTACGCGTTGATCGCGCGTGCCAGTGGGTTCTGCGCGATATCGCGGATTAGACCGAAGGCCGCCAGGGCAAGGCCTTCGATGAGGACCTGCATGCCCAGGTATGTCATGTCCCACCGCGAGTCGGTGATGACGTCATCGAGCAGCGCCTTGAGATGCGGATTGATAGGGTAGGCGAGGCTCAGCTTCTCGTAGAGGAAGCGCGAGTACGTCTCCACATGCCGCGCCTCGTCCATGACCTGCGTGGCGGCGTAGAACTTCGAATCGATGTCGGGAACTGTCTGCACGATCTTCGAAGCGCAGATGAGAGCGCCCTGCTCGCCGTGGAGGAACTGCGAGAACTGCCAGGCGGCGCAGTGGTGGAATACCGTCTCCCGCTCCTTCGCATTCATCTTCTCCCATGTGGGGGAGCCGAAGATGGGGATGTACTCATCGATGGCGCCGATGGGGTTGGCGTGGTCGACCTCGATGTCCCAGTCGATGCGCTCCCGGCTATTCCACTGCCGGTTCTTGCCCTTCTCGTAGAGCCCGAGGAGCTTGTCACGTCCCTCGTCGTAGTTCCACGTGAAGACGGTGTCGTTGGTGTTGTTGACGATCCAACGCGTTTGATCGACGGGGAGGGCATAGACCCGCTCGCTCATGACGTCGTTACCTCGCTGCCGGGTGACACCGCGCTCAACACATTATGTCGCTGGGACGG
>JBEPVH010000399.1:0-2539 GCA_041691115.1 bacterium
AAGAGACAGCCCTTGCGCTTGTTGGGGTTGATCGATTCCGGCGCGATGCCGTTGTTCTTCTGGTAGTCGGGAGTGTTGAAGTGGTCGGAGACGCCGCCACCCGTGGCGCCGCGGGCACCGACACCGCCCCACACCTTCTCGGCCTTGATGGTGCCGTTGGGGTTGAGAAGGAGGTTGGTGCCGCCGCACGCGATGATGTGCGGGGCGGACGACGGATGGTCCGCGTGGGCAAGCCTGTCGCGCACGCCGTCGGTGGCGCCGTTGTCGCCCGCGGCGGCTGTGAAGGTGACGCCCATGGCGGCACCCGCCATGGCGGCGCGGTCCATTCCGTCCATGCCCATCGCGTTCCAGCCGCTCTCCGGCGCGCCCCAGCTGATCGACACGGCCACAGGCTTGTTGACCTGGTCGTTGGCGGCAGCGGCCAGGGCGTTGATGAATCCCTGCTCGGAGTTGGGTGCGTCGTAGATGACGATGGTGCAGCCCGGAACCATGCCGCCGATGACCTCAACGTCGAGGGCCACCTCGACATCAGCGCCACCGGGATCGGGCGTGTCAACAGCACCGTCGACCGAGACGTGCTTGACGATGGGCTTGGCCACACCGATGCGCGTGAAGTACGCGGTGATGTCGGCGTCTGACACGGTGCCACCCAGTTCGATGATGCCGATGGTGATGCCCTTGCCGTCGACGGCCGGGTAGTTGTACGCCGCCGCGACCTGCGGTGGGTTGTACGAGACCGAGCCGGCGCGCGGCTGCGCAGTCAGGCGCTTGTAGAGCGGCTTGGCGATGGGACGGCTGTCGAGGCCGAAAACGCCTTCGATGCGACGCTCGCCCTTGGCATCGAGAAACAGCTTCTCGTCGAGATGAATGTCATCGGTGTTGGCGTGGTACGTGATCACCTTGCCGGCGTCGGAGACGGCGAACTCACGCAGCCGCACACCGAATGCATCGTTGACATCGGCGACGCGTCCACGCACACGCATGGTGCGAGCACCCACCGAGGTCTCGATGACCTGAAGGTTGTGCTTGGTGGCGAACTGACGAACCGCGCGGCGGTCCTCGGCGCAGGAACCGTGGATCTTGGCGAACTGTTCGCGGGTGTAATAGCGGCGCTGCGCCAGGGTCTCGCCCGCCAGCTTGTTGACGATTTCGTCCAGCGTCGGGCCACCGGGATTCTCGCGGAGCATGATCGTCACTTCGATCTCGCGATCCTCGGCGACGGCACCCTGGTCCATCGAGTGCGGCATGCGCGGACGGGCGGAGTTGGCGAGGCGGGCGAGCGCTGGCATCTGTTCCTCCGATCCTCCGGCGTTCCGCTCGATGGCGAGCGGCGTTCTCTCGTTGCGCCGGGGAGCCGCGGATTGTGGCACGAACGGGCGCCCCCCTTTCGGGGAGCGCTGTTGCACGGCCGGGTGTAACAGATCCGAACACAGACGAATGTCCGTGGCGTGTCCCTTGACCTGGCATAGCGTTGAGGTATGGAAAGCCAGATCACAACCCAGCCCGAGGACGACGACCAGGTCATGGCACCGCCGCTTCTGGTGGTGCCGGGTGTCGCCTCCCCGGTGCAGATGGCAGTCTCGCTCGCAGGACGCCCGTGGCGCCCCGTGAACAAGACGGCCGTACCGCTTCGCCGCTTCGACCAGGAATAGTTCCTGGGCCGTCGTCAGTTTCTGGCGGCGGCTATGGCGTCCAGCGCCGAGCGGTTCTCCAGCGCGGAGAGATCGCCGGGCTCCAGATCGAGATAGATTGCGCGTGCCACCCGCCGTAGCACCTTGGCGTTGCGGGTTTTAGGCAGCTCTGACACAAACTTGATGGCCTTGGGCGTGTGGGCCTTGCCCAGCACATCGACGATGCGGGCCTTCAGCGTTTCGATAAGGGCTGTGGATTCGGCCTCCCCGGGGCGCAGAACCACGAAGGCCACCAGAGCCTCGCCCTTGAGCTCGTCGGGAACGCCGATGGCCGCCGCTTCGGCGACCGCCGGGTCGGCAACGAGAGCCGATTCCACCTCGGCCGGGCCGATGCGCTTGCCCGCCATCTTGATGGTGTCGTCGCTGCGGCCCCGGATGAACCAGATGCCGTCCTCGTCCACCTCGGCCCAGTCGCCATGAACCCAGACTTCGTCCCAGCGAGACCAGTAGGTCTCGAGATAACGCGCCCTGTCACGCCAGAACCCGCGAGTCATGCCGGGCCAGGGTCCGCGGACCACCAGTTCACCGACGGCGCCACGCACGGGTTGGCCGTTGTCGTCGTAAACCTCGGCGTCCATGCCGGGGCAGGGCCCCGCGAATCCGCCGGGCTTCATCGGGGTCAGCATGTTGCCGGCGACGATCCCGCCGGAGACCTCAGTGCCCCCTGAATAGTTGATGACCGGACAGCGGCCGCCACCCACCTTGTCGCTGAACCATCGCCACGGATCGTCATTCCACGTTTCGCCCGAGGATCCGAGGACACGCAGTGACGTGAGGTCATGGGCTTCGACCGGCTCGTCGCCGTGGCGCATCAGAGCCCTGACGACTGTCGGTGCCACGCCCAGAAC
>JBEPVH010000400.1:0-2533 GCA_041691115.1 bacterium
GCTATTGACAGCCGCCGCACCGCCCGCACCTGCCGTGCGCTCGGCTTCCAGTGGCGATGACTCGACGACGGATGCGTCGGTGAGGTCGCACTGCTCGGCATCGGCGACGGCGTATTGAATCCCCTGCCAAGTGATGCTTCCCGATACTCCGACACAGTCCGCAGCGTCGGCGCGCAGAGGGCCGAGGTATGCGGTGGGAGTTCCCGACAGCGTCTGGCGCCCGGCTTCAGTACTCAGGGACAACGACGTTGGAGCGGCGATCCCGTCGGCAGCGCCTGTGTGTCGAAGGAGGACGCACGTGGCCTCCTCGTCATTGACGTAGACCTCGATCTGGCCAGGTCCGGCCACACCGGCGGCATTGGTCAGGGGCAGGGTCTGATCGATGTCGAAGTCGACGCCGCACACGGAGGTTGCCGTGAGTTGCAGCGGAACGGGACGCGAAACCACGACGCCGAACATCACGAATACTGCGAGCCCGAGTGCCAGCCATGCGCGCTTGTAGCCCATGCCCTGCTCCTTCACTCACCGGCCCGCCACATCACTTCCGACCGAGCCACACCGTGCGCTCGGCGAAGGGACAGGGGGCGGACAAAGAGCCCCCACCGCCCGTTTGGAGGTGGGCTATCGCCCCAGGAACAGGGCCAGAAGCCAGACCAGGCCAACGAGTACCAGGACCGCCAGCGGCATGAGTACGAAGACGATGAACGAGAAGACGATCCGCTCATCGGACACCGCATCGGGTGCTCGCATGCGCAACCGGGCGTCGCGGATGTACCAGAGGAATCCGCCCACCATGAAGCCCGAGAGCAGGATGAGGATGCCCGCCATGGCTGCCCCGGTGTTGGGCGCTGCCGGTGCCAGAGTGAACTTCCAGGTCAGGCCTGCGGCCAGCGAGACAAGCCCGCACGACACGAATCGAAGCAGGATCCCGGTGACCGAGGAACTCCGGCGGGCAGGGGCCGATACAGGTGCAGCCATCGGTCCGAAGTATAGGCGTCGCTAGACTGAGGGCAGGCGCCGCTCAATCCGTGGAAGCAAGGAGCAGTCCTCATGACAGCTGCCATCAGTCTGCCCGATTTCGATCTCGCGATTACCGGCGGCGGGCGCATCTCCGCTGCCGATCTGCGCGGCAAGCGCACGCTGCTCTACTTCTACCCCAAGGACGACACGCCCGGATGCACGATCGAGGCGCACGACTTCTCGCGCCTTCTCGATGAGTTCCGGGCAGCCGGCGTCGAGGTCTACGGCGTGTCGCCGGATTCGCAGGCGAGCCACGACAAGTTCACAGCCAAGTGCGAACTGACGGTGCCGCTCATCGCCGACACCGACAAGGTCCTCTGCGGCGCGCTCAGCGTCTGGATCGAGAAGTCCATGTACGGCAAGACCTACATGGGCGTGGAGCGCAGCACGTTTCTCATTGGGCCCGATCTGCAGGTAGCCGAGGAGTGGCGTAGCGTCAAGGCGCCGGGTCATGCTCAGGCAGTTCTCGACCAGATCCGCGGCTGACGACGGCTGATGGCACGCACTGCCACGCCGCTACGCGACGTGGGAACCCTCGATTCCCTGCTGTCGCGACGAATTCTTTTCGTGGCGGGCAAGGGTGGCACGGGTAAGACCTCCGTCTCAGCGGCGCTGATGCTGCAGGCGGCTCGGCGCGGCAAGCGAGTCCTCGGCATCGAGGTCGATGCCAAGGGCGATCTTGCCGCAGCACTGGGCGCGCCTCCGGTCGGCTTTGCCCCCGCCGTGTTGCAGAGCAACATCTCAGTTCTCGCCCTGCATCCCGAGGAAGCATTGCGCGAGTACATGAAGGTGTTCTTCAAGGTGCCGAAGATGGTGGCGCTGACGCCGCTGTCGCGCATCTTCGACTTCATCGCCACGTCGGTACCCGGACCCAAGGACATGCTTGTTATCGGCAAGATCGCCTACGAGGAGCGGCGCACACGGTCGGGCGGTGAACCGATGTGGGATCTCATCGTCGCCGACTGTCCGGCGACCGGTCATGCGCTGGCCCAGATCACGGCTGCACGGGAGATGCGCAAGATCACCCGCGGCGGCATGATCCGCGACCAGCTGGCCTGGGTCGACGCCACACTCACCGATCCGCAGAAGAGCGCCTTGGTGATCACGGCACTTCCTGAGGAGATGCCCGTCGTCGAGGCTCTGGAACTCGCCGACGCCGCTCGGGCCGCCAAACATATTGCAGTCGGCGCCTGTGTGGTCAACCGCATGCCGCCACTGGCGCTGACGTCGGCTTCGCGTCGCATCCTCGATTCCCTGACGGCCGAGGAGTTCTCCGCCGCATTCGACAAACACGCAGGTGGTGCCGTGGCCACGATGGCCCACGGTATCGGCATAGCCGAGGAGATGCGGCACAACGCCGAGGTGCAGATCAAACAGCTCCGCGCCGGCGTCGGCACCGACGTGGTTGAGGTGCCGCTGCAGACGGCACGCGCTGGACTTGCCATGTCGCGTGCCGTCGCAGCCGCATTGGCGGCGTCAAGCTCATGACAGACGTCACCACGGCGGCTACGCT
>JBEPVH010000401.1:0-2531 GCA_041691115.1 bacterium
AGGCGGCGCAGGGTCGCATGAGCGGCACGGACACCGGACGACTGATTGAGGATCTGTCACACGGCACGAGCTTTGTTCGACTCCGTGATGGCCGGTTCACGACTCTGGCGGTGCTCAAGTTAGAGGAGAAGGTAGTTCGCGACGTTGTATGGCGCGCAGAATTGGGCGTGGCCATGCGTTCCGGGGTGGCGACAGAGGCGGCTGTACGCGATGCGCGCGTTCCTCTTGTCGACGAGCAGATCGCAGCCGTGCGCGCTCTCCGCGGTGTCGCTCCGTTCGGCATGCTCACCGCACCCGCGGGTTCCGGGAAAGGCGAGGTGCTTCGCGTCGTCGCGAAGGCGCACCAGGCCGAGGGCGGGCGGGTGATCGCGCTGGCCGCCGCCGGCGAGACTGCGCAACGGCTTGGCGAGGAGCTGGGAGCTGATGAGGCGACGACCCTGGACTCGTTTGTCTATGCGGTGAAGGAGTCGGGCGCGCGGCCCATGTCCTCCACGCTTCTCGTCATAGACGAGGCAGCACTGCTGGAGACGACGAGGTGGGCGGCCCTGATGGCGCACGCCGGGGATGCGTCGATCATCGCGGCGGGTGACGACCGTCAACTCTCGTCCATCGAGGCGGGCGGGATCTGGGGCGTCCTGGAGCACCGCCTCGGGGCTGTTCGCTTGGAGCAGAACCATCGGGCCCATGACACGTGGGCGCAGGACGCGTGGACCGCGCTTCGGGAGGGGGCGGCACCAACGGCGGTGGATGAGTTCGAGCGCCGTGGCCTCATCGATATTCAGCCGACGCGCATCGAGGCGCGCATCGCCGCGGTGGAGCGCTGGGACAAGGATCGACGTGCCGGTGTGGAAGAAGGGAGGGGCATCGACCAGCATCTGCTTCTCACGGACAGCAGCAACCACGAGGTTGATGCGCTGAACCGTTTGGCTCAGGCGAAGCGCGAGCTTGCCGGCGAGCTCGGTGCCGATGCGGTGCATGTCTCGGCGCGCGATGCCAAGAGCGGACACGAGCGCGAGGAGGATCTGCGCGCGAATGACCGGGTGCAGTTCGAGCGGCGCTTCGTGCCGACGACCGGCCGACGGGTAGAGAACGGTGCCACGGGAACGGTGGTGTCAGCTGATCCGGAGCGCGATGCGGTCACCGTCCGGGTGGGCAAGCGCGATGTTGTCGTTGGGCGCGACCACCTCGACACACTGCGGCTGGGCTACGCCCAGCACGTCTACTCCGCTCAGGGCCGAACCGTTGACCGCGCCTACGTCGTCCTCGGCGGCTGGCAAACCGGTCAGGAGCGCAGCTACGTTGGTGTGTCGCGGTCTCGGGAGCAGTCCGTGATAGTCGCCGACTACGACTCGCTGGGAGTGGCCGATGGTGATCGAGCGGCGGCCCTGACCGTGCTGGGTGAGCGGTGCGCTACCAGCCAGCGCAAGGAAGCGGCACTCAGTTTGGTCGACCAAGTGGATGACGCCGGGGTCGTGGAGAGACTGCGGCCACGCGAGTTGAGCCGCGACGACATCTACCAACGGATGCATCACGACGAGATTGGTCGTGGCCGCGGTTTGGAGATGGAACGGGACTTATGAACCCGGGTACGGATCAGGCCGCTTCTTGAGCAAGCCTGTGGATGCCGCCCGATACCCGCCAACTTGGCGATCGGCACAGTGAGGTGGATACGTGGGCCGTTGTGAAGTTTCCTGATGAGGCCTGGCTCATGTAGACACAGCCTGTTGGCGACCGCCATACTGACCCCTTCGGTCGTCCTTGGCGGCTTGTAACCGCTTCGAGGGGCCGTCAGTTGCGCATCCGTCTGGACGCTGTTCTGTTGTCATGTCTCCGCGGCCCCGGCCGCCTCATCGGATCCATCAAGCCATCGAGCGTCCTGGTTGCCCTGTTCGCGACGGTCGTCGTCGCGTGCGGTTCCGATCAGGCGGCATCACAGCCCGGCGGCTCCGTCACGCACCCGGTCGCGCCACGAGTGTCAGGCAAGTACAACGGCCACACCACTTCGTCCAACGGAAGTCACGTCAGTCGCGTCGCCTGTGCGTCCAAGACCTTCTGCGCCGGGATCGAGTCCACGGGGAACTCCGTTTCCGTGTGGAGCGGCACGGCCTGGACCTCCTCAACGATTGACACCACCCATCATCTGACCGACATCGCCTGCCCGACTGCCAGAGTGTGCCGTGCGGTTGACGACGCGGGCAACGTGGTGGCGTGGAACGGCAAGGCGTGGTCTGGTCCCGTGCACATCGACACCGGCAGGGGAGGAGCTCGTGCCATCGCCCGAGCCGGCGATGACTTCACGTTCGCGTCGGCGCGCTTGGGCTTCCGTCAGGAACCTCTGTCGACGTCTCCAGCCCTCACCTCGATCTCATGCCCTACCGAGACGATGTGTCTCGCTGTTGACAGCCAGGGCAATGCCCTTCATTGGGACGGCATCGAATGGAGCGCCCCGCTGTCGATCGAGCCGACCGCCGTGATCCTCAGCGATGTTTCCTGCGTTACGGACCAGTCCTGCATCGCGGTCGACACCCAGG
>JBEPVH010000402.1:0-2498 GCA_041691115.1 bacterium
GACAACATGTGGAGGGTTAGGCGATGGCGCGCTCGACGGCGCGAGACTGGTGGGCTGCCTGCACGGCGCGCGCGTCGGTGATGCGGAGGCCGCCCCGTGCCTGCTCGGGCCCGAGACCGTGTTCGGCGCCGTGGTAGCCGTTCACCTTCATGGTCTTGCCCTCACCCCACAACGGCGTGGTGCCCTCGACGTGGACTGTCTTGCCGAGGTCCTTGGCTGCCTCGGTGAGCGCCCACTCGCGGCTCCATGCGAAGTCGACTGTCGTGGTGCGGCCCGTGGTCTCGTCGCGGACGCCGAAGCGTCCGTTGGCGTCCTGCACAAGAGTTCCCACCATCTCGGCCGCGACGTCCTGCTGGCGATTGAGGTCGTCGAACATAGCGCGCATTCGCGGGTTGCCACTGCCGTGCATCTGTCCCATGCCCTGCATGAGTTCGTTGAATGAAGCACCCTTGGCGTTCTGTGCCGCCTCGTTGGAACTCAGTGCTGCGACCGTCGGTGCTGTGCGCGGCGATTCAATGAGCGGACCGCGTGCGAAAAGTGATTCGTTGAGGTCCATTGCGGTCTTGCCGCGCATCGCTGCTGCAGTGTCACCCATGCGCTCGGCGCGCATCGTTGCTTCCATGGCGTACTGACGCGCGGCTGCGTTGTCGCCTGCTCCCTGGAACATTTCGACGGCTGCGAAGGTCGCCTGGAGTCCGATGCGTGGATCGGTACCTTCCATGGCGCGACGGTAGAAAGTCTCGGCACCCATGTAGTCACGACTGTCGCGGTGCTGCGCTGCCATTGCCATGGCGGTGTGCTGGTGCGAGAACCTATGTGCCAGCGATTCCCGAACCCTCTCAGCCAGTTCAGCCATTGCTCGGTGTTCGCTCATATCGCGTGCACCGTCCCGAAAACGAAGGGACAACGGGCGGACAAGCCCGAAGCGCCCGCCTAAAGGTGCTTGCCGTGGCCCTTGCCGTGGTGCTTCTTGGTATCCGCCACGGGAGGCGTCACCGGTCCCTCGGCGACGAGCGCGTCCCGCGCCGCCTTGAGGGCGTCGGCAGTCTCCTTGCTCACCGTCGGGAACTTGGGGTCGATGCGAGCCAGCTCGTCGATGACGATGGCGGCCACGGCGAGGCGGGCAAACCACTTGTGGTCCGCGGGCACGACGTACCACGGCGCCCACGCCGTCGAGGTATTGCTGAGGACTTCGGAGAATGCCGCCTGGTAGTCATCCCATGACTGACGCTCACGCACGTCCGCGGCGGAGAACTTCCAGTTCTTGGCGGGATGGTCGATTCGGTCGAGGAAACGGCGGCGCTGCTCGTCCTTGGAGAGGTTCAGGAAGATCTTTACGACCTTGATGCCGTTGTCGTTGAGGTAGCGCTCCCACTCGTTGATCTCGTGGAAGCGCCGCTTCCAGACGTCGTGACCACGGGCTGCGGCGGGCAGGTGTTGTTTCACCAGAAGCTCGGGATGAACGCGGACAACGAGAACTTCTTCGTAGTGCGACCGGTTGAAGATGGCGATCTCTCCGCGGCGCGGCAGCTTCTGGGCGTAGCGCCAGAGGTAGTCGTGGCTGAGTTCCTCAGCCGACGGCACCTTGAAGCTGTGGACGTTGACGCCGGCAGGGTTGACGCCGCTCATGACGTTCTTGATGGCGCCGTCCTTGCCGGAGGCGTCGAGGCCCTGAATCACCACCGCAACGCCGAACTCATCCTGGGCGGCGAGGCGGGACTGGTAGTCGGCCAGAAGCCGCGCCGTCTCGGCCAGGGCTTCCACTGCCTGTGCCTCGGTGATGCCGGGACTTGCATGGCCGGGGTCGCGGTCACCCGGCAGACGGACCGTGGAACCCGGCGGCACGCGCAGGCTCACAGCCAGGCGGCGCAGTTCGCTCTTCTTCGGCGGTTTCATCAGCCGGCCAGCCTAGCGGACCGGCCGCGGTGAATTGGGAGCGATCTCGCGATTGTCCTTTCGATGTCCTTTCCGGGCTGGCATCGTGAATGTGCATGGGCAATTCGACGCGGCGTGTCCGCATACCTTCCCGCGAGTCCGCCATTGGCGCCCCTCTCGAATTCAAGGGATCCGAGAAGTACTCGCTTGGCATGGAACTCGAGTTTCAGGTCGTGGACAAGGACACCCAGCAGCTCTTGCCGCTGGGCCCGGCGATCCTTGAGGAGGCAGCCCAGGATCCCTGGCTCGAGGGCCGCGCCCACTACGAGCTGATGGAGAACACCGTCGAACTGGTGACGGCCAAGACCGACAGCGGCAAGCTGCCGACCCGGGTCAGCCAGCTCGGCACCGACATGCGGCGCGCGGTCGCCGCCACTGCGAAGCTCGCCGAGAAGCGGGGCGCCACGCTGGTTCTCTCCGGGAGTCATCCGTTTGCCGACCCGACCAAGCAGCGCTACACGGATAACCACCGCATCAAGGCGATGATCGAGGATATCGGCAAGCCGATGCGCGATCTGCAAACGTACGGATTGCACGTCCTTGTCTGTCTCTTTTACACATCT
>JBEPVH010000403.1:0-2526 GCA_041691115.1 bacterium
GGCTCATACGGACATACGCCGTCCCATTGGAACGGCGCGCGGCTCTCCTGAGCCACCAATGCTAAATCATCAAACGCGGCCTAAATTTGCTCGCTGTCATCGTCCGCCCCAGACATGTCAGCCCACTATAAAGTCGTGTACCGAGGCACGGCCCACCGGCCAAATGCATTTCTGGGAGAACCAATCGTGACGGATACATCCATCCGCAGCCAGGCGGCGGCGGACGGTGCGGTCGACCCCGACCGCCTCCTCGTCGGTGAGAACCCTGATAGCCGTAACCTCGAGGATGCGCTGACGTGGGCGGCCGTGTACGAAGAGCTTGTTCGATTCAAGGGGACCCTCCTTGCCGCCACCTACGCCGCGCTCAGAGAGGCGACCGCATCGGCGTCAACGGAGATACGGACCACCGACCTGGTGATCCTGGAAGCAGAAGCAGACCGACTCCGCAAACGCTTTGACTTCTGGACGGCGCGGGTCACCGACCTCACGGCGTCAACCTGACGCCCAGGATCGCCTCATCGAAGAGATATGGTCGCGCATTAGTCCCAGCCACGATCATCGAGTTTCAAACAGAGTGTTCCGGCGCTCGTGATGAGTTCGATCAGGTCAGCGGGTCACCTGGAACGGAGCACCTCGGTTGTTGACCCGGATGATGCGGCGCCTCAGGCTTTCTGCACCACCGCCCATGTTTGAGGAAACTGTGGGCCGACGTCACATGTGGGAGCCGACTGCGGGCCGAGGTTCCAAAAATCCGTGCCCACGGAGCGGTACGCTGCGGGCTCGCCGCCGCCAGCGATTCTGTACATGTCGTCTGCATGGCTCGCCATCTCGTTGTCACTCGCCCAGTCGGTGATGTCCCACGCCCCAGCGCTGGGCTTGAGGCACGAGTTCCACGCCGCCAGAAACCATGGCTTGCCCAGCGACTGACAATAGGACGTGACAAGGCGTGTTGTAGCGTCGCGATCGCCGGATGAGTTGATCTCAAAGGCACACACCGCGTCGTTGGGATCCCCCATTATCGTCTTCCAGTCGATCCCGCTCTTGCCGTCGTTGAGGTAGGAGAATCCGCCCGTACTAACGAGGATCTCGGGCGCAAGGGCCTTCCATTGGGCCAGCGAATTGGCGTAGAAGCTCGTGACTTGAGCTGTCGTGCCAATGGGGTCGGGATAGTTCGGTGCGGGAATCTCGCCCCATATCTCGACAAGGGCAATGGCTGGATCGTGCTTGTAGACCCGGCCCGTTGCGGTGTTCACCCGATTGGCAACGAAGCTCAAATACTGATTCCAATCCGCCTGCCACGTCGGCGAGTTCATCGTGTGCCCCGCCGTCTGCAGCGCCCACCCGTACTCGCTCAAATTGAGCACGATGTGGAGATGTTTCGCGCTTGCCTGGGCGATGAAGTTGTCCACTCGAACCCAGGTGGCTGAAGATTCGGCGTCAACCAACTGCCGGTAGTGGGTGTCAAAGTCCACCAACTCGAGGGTGTTGAGATTGGCTGCGCCCGCGTCCGCGACCGCGCGTGCCGGGGCGTCGTAATGACCGTGGACGGTTGCGCCCTTGATCGTGAGGCGCGAGCCTTCAACACAAAGGTCGGTGCCACAGGTTGTCACAAACGGGCTTGCGACGCCCGCCGGCACGCAGGGCTGCACCGACGGACAGGTCGTCGCCGAGTCATGTCGCACGATGAACGCGAATCCGCCGGCAAGAACGACGAGGCACGCGACGCCGCCCAAGGCAAGCGGAGCCGGACGCCGAAGGTGGCCTCGGAAACGGCCACTCAACGTTCCCCGCGATTTCTCGTACATGCGACCGCCCTCAGTTCGGCCGGCCCAACCGAGTAGGTGTCATGCCTGACGAACCCGGCGCCGCAGAACCTGTACCCCGCTGAAACAGGCGGGCGCGACCGTCACGCATCACCACGGTGTACCCAGTGAACAGTTCCGGGTGAGCGGTCATGTCCGCCGATATCGCATCACCGTCGTAGGCCACGATCCATTCCACGTTGGCGGCAGGTGCCGCCATAGCATTCTCGTAGTACGGATGGGCGCCGACGGTGACGAATGCAGTGAGATCAAGTCCGGACGCGAATATCAGCGGTGCGCTCGACGCCTCATCGGCGAGTATCTCGCCGCCCAGGTAGTGCTGGTGAAGGTAGGTGGAAACCAACTCCGGCCGGCCGGCAGCGGCACTCGAGGTTCCGACCTGACCGTCGGCAACAGTCACCGGCGTTTGCACCACGGTGTTGAACACCAGCCCAGCCGCAGCCACCACCAGAACGGCCCGATGTCCGACGGCATTGCCGCGCACCAGCGCAGCACCGCCCAAGGCCAGTAGCGGCAGCGCCATGAGCCCGTAGCGAACGTTCCACAAACCGAAAGGGGCGACTTCGAGAACTCGCATCGTGCTCTGACCGGTCCAGAGCGCGACGATATTGAAGACGATGGGAGCCGCCAAGACGCAGATGAGCGCGACGTCGCGCGATCGCTTTGCACCTCGGGTCAGCATCATGTTGAGCAGGCCGAATCC
>JBEPVH010000404.1:0-2501 GCA_041691115.1 bacterium
GTTTCAACGGTGCTCGAGGCCCATATGGCGATCGGTGACCCCGAGCGCCTTACCGCAATGAGCATGATTCTCTCGTCGACGCACGGACCCGGTGATCCGACCTCACTTGCGGGCGTCATGGCGCGCGCCGTCGAACTGGAGCGCCGCGACGGAATCCGCAACAATGCGGACCAGGTGGGCATGGCCTACGGCAAGGCGCTCATCGATCTCGGGCATGTGTCCGTCGGCATCGAGTGGGTCGGGAGCAACGGCCTCAAGTCCCCTGATCCGGCGACGCGAGCCGATGCGATTAATGTCTGCACGGGAGTCGCTGTACGTCTCGCTGAGCCGACCGCCGACAACGCCGGCCATCTGGCGACGCTCAATAATGTCCTCTCCGGCGTTGATCTTCCTGCGGCCGACCGCGGCGCGCTCGACAGCGCTGTGGAGGCTGCCGTCCGGAGCCATGGTGAAACGGCGGGCCGTGGCGACCTCATGGCGGCTCAGCGCGGCTTCGCCGCCGGTGATCCGACCGCGGTTGCTGCATTGCAGAGCGCACTTACCGCAGATCCGGGCCTGGCGCATGAGGCCGCGGATCTCGCCGTCGGTGCCACATCGCGAAACGGCTTCACCGCCGAGGTCGACAGCGTTGTACGCCAAGCCATCGGCGTCGTCGATCCCCAAGTCGGCGACATGATCTCGGCCCAGTACGGCGCCGCCCTGGCGGGTGGCCGTGCCCCGCATGCCGCCGAGGCACACCTCATACGAGGCCTGGCGTCAGAAGATCCCGCGGCAGTCGCCGTGGCGTCGGCGGGTGTTCAGAGCCTCGCCGGTGCGTATTCCAGCCAGGTCGGCGCGAGCGCCGTGCGCGACCTCGATCGCCTCCACGGTGCCGTGTCAGCGGGACGTGAAGGATCAGAACAGCACCGCCTGCTTCGCTCCATCGAAAGCAACCGGGCACGGTCCGCGCGGTTTGTCGACGACGCCCCAGCGGCTCCAGCGCCTACCCAGCGCCGCGCGCCCGAGGTCACCCGCCGCCAGCCCGGGCCTCCCGCGCATGGTGGCGTGGGCCTGAGCTAAGCCGCCGCAGGGCAATGTCCGCCGCGTGTCCTTTCGCGCTCGCGAGCATGGTCAGATGAGCGACATGGGCATGGGCTCCGGGCAGGCGCGCCCGCCGGGACCGGAGCAGGCGGTCATTCTCGCCGACGAAGTGCGGGAATCGATCCGTCGCGGCGATGACGTGGCCCAGTTCGGCGCGCTCTTCGATCAGATGATCGCGCTCGGCCCCGCCGGACGCAGCCTTGCCGTCGAGGTGGCCATCGAATCGGTCCCTCGGCGCCGGGATCCTTCCGACCTCGGCGGTGTCCTCAGCCATGCCATGGCGACGGCGCGGCGCACCGGCGAACCGGTGGCGGCCACGCGCTACGCGACCATGTTCGCCGCAGCACTCATTAACGCCGGTGAAATCCGGCACGGACTCGAGTGGGCTGTTGAGGGCATGCGTTCCGCCGACCCCAGCGTGCGCAGCGACGCTGTCGCGGTCGCTGTTGGTGTGGCTGAACTCAGTGGCGAACCCACAGCTGACAATGCCCAGCGGTTGTCCTGGGTTGGGATGGCCATGGCGTCGGTGGAGTTGCCGGACCACGAGACTGCGCCGCTCAGCGCTGCCATCAGTACCGCGACCACTGCGCACAGCCGCGCCATCGCGCGATTTGCTCTGGATGCGGCCCGCGCAGGGCACGCGACATCTGACGCCACGTCCGTTGCACATCTGCGCGAGGCGTTGCGCGCCGACGCGTCGCTGGCAGGCGACGTCGCGGCCGTCGCGCTCGACCATGCCCGTCGCTACGGATTCGTCGCCGAGGTTGATGCGCTGGTGCGCGACGTCATGGGCCGCGCCGACGGTGCCGGCTATCCCGCCGTCGCCGACCGCATCGCCGCCGAGTACGGCACAGCACTGGCGACGTCGCGCGCGCCCCACTCGGCAGAGCCGCACCTCGTGCGTGGGCTGCGCTCGTCGGACCCCGATGTCGCTGCCATTGCAGTGACGGGAATCAGTTCACTGGCAGGCGTTTACGGACGGGGCTCCGCCTCTGCTGCAGTACGCGATCTCAATCGCCTCAACGAAGCCCTCGATGGGCGCCGTGGCGTCGCCGGCGTCGACGCCATCGAATCCGCCATTGAGCGCCGCCTCGAAACGGCATTTGTTGCCGTGCAACGGGAGATGGTTCCGATGGCGCTGAGCGAGGTGGCACGTGCTCGCTGGGATAACGGTGCTGACGTCATCGCTCGCAACCGTTCGATCCTCGACAGGGGTGCACACGATCCGGCGACCGCCGTCAGTGTGGCTGTGGCGCTTTCCGAGGCTGCCGAGCGCGGTGTGCTGCCGCCTGGAACGCTCGAGGACCTGACACCGATGATGGATTCAGCACTGTCGGCGGCCCGCGCCGCCGATCCTCGCGCCGGTGCGCGACTGACGCTCGCATGGAGCGATGCCAGCCACGGCGTGCGGGGTTCCCGCC
>JBEPVH010000405.1:0-2500 GCA_041691115.1 bacterium
GAGCACGAGCGACGGCGCCGCCAGCGCCTCGGGATCGTCGCGCGGATCGGCGTCGTAGATGACCACGTCACCCGGCGCTCCATTTTCGAGCCCGGGGAATCCGAAGTAGTCGCGTGCCACCGTCGTCGCCGAGTCCAGCGCCGCCTGCGGAGACAGACCGTACTCCTGGAGGACAGCGATCTCCTGCCAGAAGTCGGCGGGAGGGATGGTGTCCGAACCGGCGAGGATGATGACGCCCAGCGATGCCGCCAGTGGCAGCAGTTTGTGCAGCGTCTCGTTGTAGAACGTCAGCGCGCGCTCATTGAAGTCGTGGTCGGGAACGCCACGCCGCATGAAACTGCGGATGAGCGTGATCGTTGGACACCAGGCGATGCCCTGCGCCGCCATGCGCCGTACCTGGTATTCGGTGATGTTGGAGCCGTGTTCGATGGAGTCGACACCGGCAAGCAATGCGGCCTCGACAGATGCCGTGTCCATGCAATGCATGGCGACGCGGGCACCTGCCGCGTGCACAGCCGCAACCATGGGGGCGAGAACCGCGATGTCCTAGTGCTGTTCGACAAGACCCGTCTCAGGGGAGAACCAGTCGTTGATGACCTTCACCCACGTTGCTCCCGCCGCCACCTGGGCCATGGCGGCCTCCTGCAGCGCGGGCGGATCAGCGGCGAGCGTCCACTCGGGGAAGTACCTGCCGTGCGGCGCCAGCAGGCGTCCGGCCGCCACGATGCGCGGATCTCTCGCCTCAACGGCGGCCATCGACACCCCACCGGCGTCGCGAATGGCTGTGACCCCGGCGGCGGCGTAGTCGCGCATGTTGGCGCGCACCACGTCAGCGGTGCCTTGCTCTTTACCGTTGTCGGAAAGGTCGAGCGTGGCGTGCGAGTGGGCGTCCACCAAGCCAGCGATGGCATGAACGCCGCGCAGTGTCTGCGCACCGTCCAGCGGTATATCGGTGAAGACGCCGTCGGCAATCCAGTGTTCGGTGTTATCCGCGACGATGTGATACGCGGTCACGTGGCCGACGCTGCTGCCTCTGCGGCGTCCGTCGAATGCGACGCGACGAGGCGGTGCTCTTCAAGGTAACGGCGCACGGCGATGAGGGCGGCGATGCCGTCACCGACGGCGGACCCGAGCTGCTTGGTGGAACCACGTCGCACATCACCCGCCACGAAGACGCCGGGCACCGACGTCACGAAGTTGCGCTCAACCACGAATCCCTGCTCATCGAGGTCAACGGTGCCCTTGAGGAATCCGGTGTTGGGATCAAGACCCACAAAGATGAAAGCCCCGGCAGGGTTGATCGTCTGCTCCTCGCCGGTGCCACGGTCGCGGACGGTGACGGACGCCAGCTTGCCCTTGCCGGTGAAGGCGGTGACTTCGCTGTTGAGGTTGAGGATGAACTTGTCGCTGTTGGTCACCTTGTCGACAAGCAGGCGCGACGCGGTGAGCTGCGGCAGGAACTGCACGACACGCACCTTGGACGCGAACTGTGTCAGGAACAGCCCCTCCTCCAAAGCGGAGTTGCCGCCGCCGATAACGACAAGCTCGTCGCTGCCGCGGTAGAAGGGTCCGTCGCATGTGGCGCAGAAGTGCACGCCGGCGCCGATGAGGTCGTCCTCGCCGGGAACACCAAGGCGGCGGTAGGACGAACCCGTGGTGATCAACGCCGCGTGGGCGACGATCGTCTGGCCGTTGCCCAGTGTGAGGACGACATCGTCGCCATCATTCTCGATGCGCTCGACGGAGACTGCCGACAGCAGTTCCACGTCGTAGCGCTTGGCCTGGGCGACGAACCTGTCGGCGAGTTCGCCACCGCCGATGCCCTCGGGGAAGCCGGGGTAGTTGTCGATGCGTTCGGTGACACCCGCCTGGCCGCCGAGACCGCTGCGTTCGATGACGACACACTCGATGCCCTCGCGGGCGGCGTAGATGGCAGCCGCCAGTCCTGCGGGACCGCCGCCGATGATCGCCAGGTCATAACTGCGGCGCTTGGCCTCCAGCGTCAAACCGAGCTTTCGCGCCAGATCCTCGTTGGACGGCTCGAGGAGATGAGTGCCGTCGCCGAACACGACGGTCGGGATCGTCCGTCCGCCGTTCTGCAGCTTCTCAACGAAGGCAAGACCGTCGCGGTCCTGGTCGATGTCGACCCAGGTAAAGGCGACGCGCTGCTCGTTGAGGAACTTCTTGGAGCGCTTGCAGTCGGGGCACCAGGGCGCTCCGTACAGAGTGATGTCGGCGTTGGCCATGGTTTCTCCGGGATGTCGAGACGGGAACGGCCCGCGCATTGAACATCACCGAGGGTCGCGGGGCAAGGGGGTCAGCCGCCCCGCTGCCGCCAATACCGGAGGTCGGTGAAGGTCTGCTCCAGTTGAGCCGCGGCCAACCACGACTGCCAGGCAGCCTCGAGGGCGTCAGGACGTTCGAAGAGCGCTCGCCACTTCCATTCGGGACGGGCGGGCTGGGTCGGGGGGTTCTCGGTGTCGCGCTCCATGGGGGAATC